>NZ_JBRREG010000016.1:0-56612 GCF_056760155.1 Stenotrophomonas sp. STEN022 | reverse complement strand
CGGCGGGGGGGGGGGGGGGGGCGGGGGGGGGGGGGGTGGGGGCGCGCCCCCGCCCCCCACAGCCGGCAGCTGGTTCACAGCAGTCGGATTAGCGCCGCTGCCGCCGCCCCCACAATCACCACCAGCAGAAACGGCAGCCGCAGCATCAAGGCGACCGCCGCGGCCAACAGCGCGCCAATGCGCGCATCGAAGGCCAGCCCCTGCCCGGCTGAAACCGTGTTCATAGCCGTCAACGAGGCCAGCAGGCCTATCGTCAGGCAGCCTGCAACGCGGTTCATGCGCGGCGATTCCAACCAGCGCACCGGCACCAGGTAACCGGTGAACTTGATCGCCCAAGCGGCGGCGCAGCCCAAGATGATCCACGCCCACAGCGTCATGGTGCCGACTCCTGCTCGACCTTGGGCGCAACATCAGGCTCCAGCCCTTCATCCGCCGGGCCCCTGCCAAACCAACCCCAAACCGCGGCCACCGCAGCAGCCAAAAGAATCGGCACACCCGGCGGTACCCGTGGCAGCGCCAGCACCGTCACCAACGCGCAGACCGCCGCAATCGCCACCGGCTCACGCGAACGCAGGCGTGGCCACAGCAAACCGAGGAAGGCGGCGACGGCGGCGCCATCCAATCCCCATTGGCGCGGATCACCCAGCGCATCACCAAGCAGCGCCCCGACCAGAGTGAAGAGATTCCAGCACAGGTAAACACCCAGCCCAGCCACCCAGAAACCGCGACGCTGCTCCTGCGGGTCGGTCTGGCTGGCTGCAGTAGCCGCCGATTCATCGATGGTGACCTGCGCCGCCAGCGGCCTCAGCCAACCGCGCGGGCGTAGCATGCGGTTGATCTGCGCCCCATACACCGCGTTGCGGATGCCCAGCAGCGTAGCCGCGCCAAACGCCGCGGCGCCTGCGCCGCCAGCGCCGATCACGCCGATGAAGGCGAACTGCGAGCCACCGGTGAACATCAACAGGCTCAGCGCGGCGGTCTGCGCCACGCTGAAACCCGATGCCACCGCCAGCGCACCAAACGAAATGCCATACAGGCCAGTCGCAATCGCTATCGAAACGCCGATGCGTACAGCGGGCGTAATGCGCCCGGCCATGGCCATCAGGCGCGTCCGCGTGCTTGTTCGGCCGCCGCGACAAATACCACGTCGGTGGACGAGTTCAAGGCGGTTTCAGCCGAGTCCTGCACCACGCCGACAATGAAACCGACACCGACCACCTGCATGGCGATCTCATTGGGAATGCCGAACAGGCCGCAGGCCAACGGAATCAGCAACAGCGAACCACCGGGCACGCCGGACGCACCGCAGGCGCCAATGGCTGCAACCACACTGAGCAGCAGCGCAGTCGGCAGGTCCACCGCGTAGCCCAAGGTGTGCACCGCCGCCAGCGTCAGCACCGAGATGGTGATCGCCGCACCGGCCATGTTGATGGTCGCGCCCAGCGGCACCGCTACAGAATAGGTGTCCTCATGCAGACCGAGCTTGCGGCACAGCTCCATGTTGACCGGAATATTGGCCGCCGAGGAACGGGTGAAGAACGCGGTGATGCCACTCTCGCGCAGGCAGCGCAGCACCAGCGGATAGGGGTTGCGGCGGGTAACCACGGCCACGATCAGCGGGTTGCCGAAGAAGGCCATGAACAGCATCGCGCCAATCAGCACGGCCAACAGATGCAGGTAGTCCTTCAATGCGCCGAGACCGGACTCGGCCAACAGCGAGGCAACGATACCGAACACGCCCAGCGGTGCCAGCTTGATCACCAGCCGCACTACCCAGGTGACGGCATCGGAGAAATCACCCACCAGAGTGCGGGTGGTCTGGCTGGCGTGGCGCAGCGCCAGGCCCAGGCCAACCGCCCAGGCCAGCAAACCGATGTAGTTCGCGTTGAGCAGCGCGTGCACCGGGTTGTCGACGATCTGCATCAGCAAGGTCTTGAGCACCTCGCCAATACCGCCCGGCGCGCTCATGCCGGTCTCGACGGCCTTCAGCGTCAACGTACTGGGGAACAGGAAACTGGCTGCCACGCCAACCATGGCCGCGGCCAGGGTGCCGATCACGTACAGGAACAGGATCATCCGGATATGGGTCTTCTGCCCCTGCTGATGATTGGCGATGGAGGCGGTGACCAGCACCAGCACCAGAATCGGCGCGACGGCCTTCAGCGCGGAAATGAATACCGTGCCGAGCAGGCCAACGGCGGTCGCCCCGGCTGGCCAGACCATCGCCAGCACGATGCCGGCAATCAGGCCAATGACAATCTGCAGCACCAGACTGGGCGCTCGGAAAGGGGAAGAACGTTCGGTCATTACAGGGCTCGCGGCAAACGCAAACCCCGATTCTCGCCCACCGGAGCCGTCCCCCGCACCCCCGGAACGTCATGGAATCAGGACAAACTGCCGCCAAGCCACGAACACGGCTAGGATGCGCGCATGGAGAACAAGCACCGCCCCAGACGCCTGCTGCGATTCCTGGCCTATCTGCTGGCCGTGGTACTGCTGCTGATCGGTAGCGGCCTGCTGCTGGGTGATCACCTCACCCCGAAGGCAGTCGGCACGCCTTCCCAGGCCCTGCCACTGCAGGCACAGCAGACCCTGATCGACCGCCAACTGCAGCCTTTGCTGGCCGAGCACCCGGGCAAAAGCGGTGCGGTGTATCTGTCTGATGGGCTCGAGGCCTACGCCGCGCGCGCCATCATCACCCGCCAGGCCGGGCGCAGCCTGGACCTGCAGTACTACATGTGGCACGACGATCTGCTCGGCCACCTGCTAGCGCATGACGTTTACCAGGCCGCCGAACGTGGCGTGCGCGTACGCCTGCTGCTGGACGACATGAATGCTGCCGGGCTGGACCCGCAGATGCTGGCGCTGGACCAGCATCCCAACATCGAGATCCGCCTGTACAACCCCTTCCGCAACCGCGACGGTCTGTGGCGATTGGTCGAGATGGTGCAGCGGGTTTTCAGCATCAACCACCGCATGCACAACAAGGCGTGGATCGCTGACGGCCGCGTTGCCATCGTTGGCGGCCGCAATATCGGCGCCGAATATTTCGACGCCCGACCGGACGTGAACTTCCGCGATCTGGATCTGCTGCTGGCCGGCCCGGTCGCCAACGATGCCAGCAGCATCTTCGACGACTTCTGGAACAGCGACGCGGTGGTTCCGATCGCCGCCCTGCATCAAAGCACCGACCAGCAGATGGCCAACTTCATCAGCCAGGCCGAGCTGGACGCACGCCAACAGGAAGCCGCGCCCTACCTGCAGCGAGTACGCGCTCACCTCACCGATGCCTATCTCAGCAAGCAGTTGGACCTGCATTGGACCGACGGCGTAAGGATCCGCTCCGACCCGCCACGCAAGCCCAGTGGCGGCGACAGCAGCCAATGGCTGGTCACCCGGCTGGTCGAGGTGCTGAGCAGCGCCAAACACAAATCACTGCTGATCTCGCCCTACTTCGTGCCCGGTGCGGTTGGCACCAAGGGTCTGATCCAGCAGGCCGAGAACGGCGTGCAGGTTGGCATCATCACCAATTCGCTGGCAGCCAACGACGTGCCCGCCGTGCACAGCGGCTATATGCACTACCGGCGCCCGTTGCTGGCCGGCGGCGTGCAGCTGTACGAACTCAAAGCCCGTGGCCACATCGAGAAGGCATCCACCTTCGGCAGCAGCGGTGCCAGCCTGCACACCAAGGCCTTCGTGGTGGACGATCGCCGCGGCTTCGTCGGCTCGTTCAACCTCGACCCGCGCTCGGCCTACCTCAATACCGAAATGGGCGCACTGTTCGATGACCCGATACTGGCCGCACGCCTGCGCGAGGAATACCTGCGCCTGTCCAGTGCTGAGTTGAGTTACTGGGTGTATCTCAACAAGGATCACGAGCTGCGCTGGTTGGACCGTGCCAGCACGCCGCCGATCAGCCTGCGCACAGAACCGGACACCGGACTGATGCAGCGCGCCAGCACCCAGGTGATCAGCTGGTTGCCACTGGAGTCGCAGCTCTAGCCCGAGCAGTCGACATTGCGGGGCGATGCCCTACCAGACATCCGGGCACAGACACGGCGCGCCGTATCCCGGCGCTGCCCGCCTCACTCCAATGTGCCGTCTGCCTGCGTCATTCGCTTCCACAACCATGCCGCCACGTGTTCGGGCATTTGGCTGGCGAGCGCCGCATTGGCCTCCACCTCGCTCATCAGGCCCTGCGCATGCAGCATCGCTGCGCTCGCGGCCAGCTGCCCGATCTGCAGCGAACGTGCCAAACCAGCAGCAGCGGGCGCGTTCACCTGCTTGAGCGCCTGCACGATCGGCGCTGACAACTTCCAATGCCCGGCAATCCGCACCGCGGTCGGTGCGCTGCAACGCTCCAATACTTCCAACAAGGTGCCCGGCTCACGTACCCGCAGCGGCGGCCGCGCCAGCACATCGGCGGCGGCCTGCATTGCCATTGCCGCGCTCAGGCCCAGCAGTAGACCAGCCAGCTGGGCAGCGAAGCCATCCTCGCGTTCCACGCTGCGCGCGTGGTCGGCAGCAGCCAGCGATACCCGCAAGGTGTACTCCCAGAGCAAGCGCGAGAACTCCGCGTCAACGCCGCTGGCCGACTCCATGACCGGCTGCACCAACGCGGCGGAAATGATCTGACGGATACCATCGTTGCCGATCAGCGTCACTGCCCGCTCGATGCTTTGGATGTCCTGCCGTTGCAGGCGATACAGGGAACTGTTGGCGATACGCAACAGCGTTGCCGCCAGTACCGCATCACTACCAATAATGCGGGCGATGGAGCGCGACGAGGCAGTACTGTCATTCACACTCTGGATCAGCTGTGGCAGCAGGTTCGGCCGACGCGGCGTATAGCGCGAGGACATGTCCGCACGACTCAATGCCGCGATCACATCGTCCACCACCGCCCGCTGTACGCGCAGCGCATCGGCAGGCGTATCGGCGGCGCCCAGCGCGCTGAGCAGAAAGCGACGCTGCAGATCATCAACGCTGACGACGACCGCAGCATCCTCGACTGGCGCTGCGCCAGCCAACGGCGGCACACGGAGCCGCCGTTGCGGACGTGCAGCATCGCCATTGCGCCGCTGCCAGAGCCAAACCAAGCCTCCGGCAACTACTGCTGCAAACACCGCCGAGATAATCACCATGACAAGTACAAAATGGCCCACACGGAAAGCTGCCTTGTATATCGGCCAGCGCGCACATTTCTTTAGCCCGCTCCGCCTTGTACGCAGAAATGTGTATGCCACCGCTGCCACGCCGATTTCAACTTGTTCGCCGTTCCGGCGTTGCAGGAAGAACCCAAAAAACGGCGGCCACGACATATTCAACTAGAAATAAACAAATCGATAAAGCCAGCAGACCCTCATCATCGGCACCCGCCAACACAACACCAAATACCGGATTTCCGCGCATGGTCAGCACCCAGCCATCAGGCGTTGAGCAAACACAGACAACCCAAAAGAACGCCTCAGTTTCACTCGCTAAACAAAATTTAGATTCAACGGTTGAGCAGACCAAAATCCCGCCACTGCAATCAACAGACAGTTCGCATTGAGCATCAAATCTGTGAATAACAGCACACGCAAATGGCGATTTTCCTGATTGCCAGTACCTTTGACACTGCTATGTTCAATTACAGCTTCTGCAATGACATTCAGTTTCAATCATAAAACCTCAACCTCTCCAGCCGCAGGCACGAAAGCAACATGAGCCTGAGAACCAATTACACACAACCAAAAATACGGAATGAACACCTCCACGCGACCAAGCTGGCCGATAAATCGGTCGGCAGCTTCGAGGTCAATGACGCCTGATTTTTTCAAAGAAAATTCCTGTCTCAACGCAATCACGCCGAGACTGACCCAGTACCAGGCGAGCAAATACGCGCCTACCGAAACGCAAGCTTCATACAAAAGCACACGCATCCCGCAACGATCGCAATACCTCACCGACATCGACAGCATTGCGATGGACAAGTGGTCAGCCCTTTCGTACCCCGTCAGCGGGCAGAACCTGCCCGCCAATGACGGCTTTGTCTTCAACTAGAGGGAGGACGGATATGTCGACGCCCCAAGCAACACCGGCAAAAGAACCCAATCGCTACATGGTGCCGGCATTGGAGAGAGGCCTGAACATGTTGCTGCTGTTTGGACGGCAACGTGGCGAACTGAGCTTCACCCAGGTCTGTCAGCGCACCGGCATGCCCAAGGCCTCGGTCTACCGTGCCGTACAGACGCTGGAACAGATGCGCTTCCTGGATCGCAACAGCGCAAGTGGTGGCTACAACCTCGGCATCAGCATTCTGCGTCTTGGCTTTGACTATCTGTCATCGATGGACATCGTGCAGATCGGGCAACCCGTCATTCAACGGTTACGTGACACCACCAGCCACTCAGCCCAGCTGAGCGTGCTGGACGGACGCGAAGTCGTCTATGTTGCCCATGCCAGCGCCATCGGCGAACTCCCTTCAGGCGTCAGCGTCGGCGCACGCCGACCCGCACATTGCACCGCGACTGGTCGCGTGCTGTTGATGGCGATGCCCGAGCAGGAATTGAGTTCGCTGTACCCGGAACCGGCATTTGCACTCACCTCCGAACAGGGGCCAAAAACACCAAATGAGCTGTTCGAGCTGCTGGGTGACGACAGTGCGCGCGGCCATGCCATCAGCGAATCGTTCTACCAACCCGGAGTCTCGACCGTGGCCTACCCGTTGCGTGACGGTGACGGCAACGTACTGGCCTCGATCAGCATCATGGTCCCGCGTTCGGTATTGCCAGCAGATATGAAAGCATCGCTGAGCGCACAGGTAGGGAAAGCCGCGCGCGAGATCGAAGGCTTCCTGCAGGCGTCATGAGCACCTTCCAGCACATCCCCTGTGCCATCTGCTGATGCCGGAAACGTCGGCCGCCGCGATTGCTTGGCCCTACGTCTCCAGCTCAGCTGCCAGCGCGCGGCTGAGCTGGGACCATCAGCGCGGATCAATCCGCCGGGGGATGCCTCACTTTTCCTGCTTGTGCAGACGCACGCCCATCGGGCCTTGCAAAGAGCCATCCTCATTGATGGTGAAATCGACCGACTCTGCTTCGGTGCCTGGCACTGCAACCTTCAGCATATTGCCATCGCGGGCATAGCGGGTCTGCTGCGATTTTCCCAGCATTTCAACCGTTACCTTGCCATCGGAATCAAAGGTATAACTCAGCGTTCCCACGTCATCGTTCCAGGTGCCGCTCAGGCCCTGGCTGCAGGCGGCCAACAAAGTTGCCATCGCAACGATCAGCAGTTTTTTCATCCACAACTCCCAGTAACAGCGCAGACCGCCACAGCGGTGTATCCGCAAGCATTCTGGCACACGCAAAATCACGCTAGGCTGGCGGCTTCTGCCATGGAGCCGGACGCAATGGGTCGCATTCTGCTGTCGCTATGTCTACTGGGTATGCTCATGGGCTGCAACAGCCTGCCCTCAACCACCAACAACGCACCGGCCACGGGGCAGTTCGTCGCACGACAGCTCGAATTCGAGGGCCGCCAATTCCGTTACCAGGTGTTTGTGCCCGCCACTACCGCCACCTCGCCTGGCGCGCGGCCACTGGTGCTGTTCCTGCACGGCTCCGGCGAGCGCGGCGATGACGGACTCAAACCTACCTTGGCCGGGATTGGTCCCTGGCTCACCCAGAACATGGACACCTTCCCGGCACTGGTGGTGTTCCCGCAGGTTCCTGAGGGTGAAGAATGGCGTGGCCGCAACGCACGCATGGCGTTGGCGGTCCTGGACGCGGCCAGCAAGGAGTTCGCCGCCGATCCACGACGCATCTATCTGACCGGCATCTCGATGGGTGGCTATGGCAGCTGGGAGCTGGCCCTGACCCGGCCCAGCCAATTCGCCGCAATGGTGCCGATCTGCGGCGCACTTAGAGCGCCGCGTGCAGACCGGCCCGGACTGATGGTCGACCAGGTGGCCAATGCTGCCGACCCCTATCACAGCGCCGTCAGCCGCCTGCGCGATGTACCCACCTGGATATTCCACGGCGCCCTCGATGCGCTGGTGCCGACCACCGACGATCGCGCAATCGCCGCTGCCAGCCAGCAGTTGGGGGCAGGCTTCCGCTACACCGAGTACCCGGATGTCCAGCACAACGCCTGGGATCCCACCTATCGCAACCCGGCAATGTGGGAATGGATGTGGAGCCAGAAGCGCCCCTGACAGTGGAATCAATATCGCTTGCCAGAAGGACCACGAATGACTCCATCTGCGCCGTTTGCTGCCTTGGCAGACGACGCGGGAACCCTGGTAGTCGACGCGATGCGATAGCGTGACCGCAATCACGCATCGAATGCTGCCGCCTACACCCGCCCTGCACGGCTTGAATTGGACAGTGGGGACCAGTACTCAGCCCTCCCTTCTGGCTCCAGCCGTACTTTCCAACCGTACCGGGTTCGTGCCATAACAGCGCCACCCCGCCCGCGGCAGCCACTTGGGGGCGGCTGCCAACTGCACTACGCCGCAACGGCAACCGGAGACTGAGGCTTGGCAACTACCGCATCGGCAGCGCTTGAGCAGTTGCCGCGTACCCGTGGTCTCCACTCCCGACTGCATCTGTTGATCCTTGCCACCCTGCTGCCGCTGCTGGTGATCGGTGCCTTCGCCGTCTGGAACGCTGCCCGCGACTACCGCCACAGCTCCGAGCAACGCCTGCAGGAAACCGCCACCGCACTGGCACGCGGGGTCGATCAAGGCATCGAAGACAACGTCAACCAGCTGCGTCTATTGTCATTGCTGGCACCGCAACTGCAGGAAACCGCCCCGGAGCTGCGGGCATGGGCACGCGAAAATCCGGACATCCGGCTGATCCAGGACAACAGCGAGCAGGCCCGTACGTTGCCGCCGGGCTTGCTGGACGACGCCCGCCGCGAAGACAAGGTAAAGGTCTCGGACCTGTTCACCAACGCCATCACCAATACCCCGGAAGTGGCCATCGCCCTGCCTTTCGGCGATGCCGACAATGTCCGTGTGCTGACCATGGTGCAACCCTCCAATCGCCTGATCGCCAGCATCATGGGTACCGGGAACGACCAACAACTGCTGGCTGCGGTGGTCGACAACAATGGCGTCATCGCTGCGCGATCACTGTCACCGGAACGTTACATCGGCAAGCAGGTGCCCGACTGGAGGGTGCTGCAACGCAGCGGCGGCAAGCAAGGGCTGTTCGATGCCAGCAGCAACGAGGGCACGCCGGTGATCTTCGCCTTCCACAGGCTGCAGGCGGCGCCGGGCTGGACCTTGGTGGTTGGAGAACCACAACAGAGCTTCCAGGCCCGTTGGCAACAACCGCTGCTGGGGATCATTTTCGGCGGCATCGTCGCTGCGGTGATCGCCCTGCTCTGGGCCAACGCCGTTGCCCGCAGCATCCTGCTGCCGATCCGGGCTTTGGCCCAGCGCAGTCACAGCGTCGCCGACAATGTCGCCACCCTGCCCGACCCGCACCCCTCCCGCATCCGCGAAGTTCGCAGCCTGCAGAGCAGCCTCAGCGGCACCGTCGATGCATTGAAGAAGAGCGCCGATGAAGCGCGCGACCTGGCCCGTGACCTCAAAGCCAGTGAGCAGCGTTACCGCGCCGTCGCCGAAGCCGGCGCACTGGTGCTTTGGCAATCTGACCGCAATGGAACGGTGCTCTCGGCCACCGGTTGGCGCGAGCTGACCGGGCAACCCGATGACCATGCACTGGGCAAAGGCTGGTTGCGACGGGTCAACGAAGACGACCTGCCACAGATAGAGATCGCACTGGAGCAGAGTTTCACCGCCACCAACGCCGCCTCACTGGACGTGGAGTTCCGCGTGCTTGACCTGGACGGCAAGTGGCGCTGGCTGCGCGCACGCGGCGCCCGCATCGGCCACAGCCTGAGCAGTTGGGCCGGCGTGCTGGAGGACGTGGACGCGCGGCGCCAGGCACAGGCGCGTATTGCCTACCTGGCACAGCACGATCCGCTCACCTCGCTGCCAAATCGCAACATGTTGTTCGAGAAGCTCGACCAGGCCCTGATCGCCGCACGCCGCGGCCACCACAGTGCCCTGCTGCTGCTCGACCTGGACCGTTTCAAGGAGGTCAATGACAGCCTCGGCCATCCCACCGGCGACCGACTGCTGCAGGAAGTCGCCCAGCGCATCCTCGGCTGCGTACGCGGCAACGACCTGGTCGCACGACTGGGCGGCGACGAATTCGCCATCCTGATGGCACCCGAGAGCCGCGCGCCCGAGGCAGCATTGTCCTTGGCTGCACGGTTGGTGGAGGAACTGGGCCGCAGCGTCGAACTGGAGAACCACCAGTTCGCGATCAGCACCAGCGTCGGCATCGTCCTTATCGACAACCAAGCCAACGCCGCCGACACCTTGATGCGCAATGCCGATCTCGCGCTGTACCGGGCCAAGGACGAAGGCCGAGGCTGCTATCGCTTCTTCGAGGCGGAGATGGACACCCGCATGCAGCGCCGCCGGCAACTGGAGACCGAATTGCGCGCGGCCCTGCAACAGCAGCAGTTTGAACTGCACTACCAGCCGTTGGTGGACCTGAGGCTGCGTCAGGTAGCCGGCTTTGAAGCGCTGCTGCGCTGGAACCACCCGCAACGTGGCCTGCTCGAACCCAGTGAGTTCCTGGCCTTGGCCGAAGATATCGGCATGATGCTGCCGCTGGGCGCATGGGTGCTGCGCCAGGCCGCACAGGATGCCAGCCAGTGGCCGCAGCAGATGAAGATCGCGGTGAACCTGTCGGTATCGCAGCTGGCCCAGCCCACCTTGGCCGAAGGCGTCGAGCAGGTATTGGCAGCAACCGGCCTGGCGCCAGCAAGGCTGGAACTGGAGATCACCGAAAACGCATTGATCGCCAACATCGAGGCGGCATCGGCACAGCTGCTGCGACTGAAGATGGCCGGCGTGTCGATCGTGATGGATGACTTCGGCACCGGCTATTCCTCGCTCGGCTACCTGCGTGCGTTCCCGTTCGACAAGGTCAAGATCGACAAGTCCTTCGTCCGCGACCTGGGCGAACAAAGCCAGGGCAGTGCCATCATCGGCGCGGTATCGCACCTATGCGAAAAGCTGGGCATCAGCACCACCATCGAAGGTGTCGAAACCCAGGCGCAGCTGGACCAACTGAAGGAAGAGCACTGTGCCGAGGGCCAGGGCTATGTGTTTGGACGCCCAATGCCGTTGGCAAAGGTGGAGGACTTCATCCTCCAGTGGCCGGCACGCTGGAACCCGGCCACGTAGCCGCTAACGCATGCGGGGTCGTAGCCCGGGTATCACCCGGGCACGCCCAACCTGTCCGGATGAAGCCTGGCCTCAATTGACCCCACGGATCGCCAAGGTCAAGGCCAGCACGCTCAGGATCACCGCGATGGTGCCGTCCAGAATGCGCCAGGTGGACGGTTTGGTGAACAACGGTGCCAACATCCGTGCGCCCAGGCCCTGCACCGTCAACCACACGCCGCTGGCGGTCACCACGCCGATGGCAAAGGCCATGCGCGATTCACCGAAGTTGTCAGCGATCGAGCCAATCACCATCATGTCCAGCCAGAAATGCGGGTTGATGATGGAGAAACCAGCCGCTGCCATCAGCGCCGTGCGCAGCGACTGCTCACCGTTGTCATCCAGGTTCATGCCGCCGCCGCCCACCACTGCGCGCCGAGCCGACTGCGCCGCGTACCAGGTCAGGAAGGCAACACCGCCCCACAGCAGCACGGTGGTCAGCCATGGCAACTGCGCGGTCAGCTGACGCAGGCCAGCCACGCTGGCCATGATGAACACCGCGTCGATGGCAAAACACGTCGCAATGATCGGAATCACGTGCTGGCGCATGATGCCCTGACGCAGGATGAACGCACTCTGCGCGCCGACGATGGCGAACAGACCGATACCGATACCGGCACCACTGAGCCAGGCACTGCCGGCAGCTTGGGCGGAAATAACCGAAAACATGAGGAAAAACCTTGTAACTGGGGGAAGGACGTAGCGGGAAAACCCACCGGTTACGTCCGGACGCAGCAATTGTCGCAATGCAGCACGGAAAAGTAGAGCTAAACTTCGTTAACCATCATTAGCAAAACTTAATATGCGCATCGATCACTCCCAGTTGCGGGCGCTGGCCGCCGTCATCCGCGAAGGCAGCTTCGAACGCGCGGCGCTATCACTGAACGTCACCGCCTCGGCGGTATCGCAGCGGATCAAGGCATTGGAGGACAGGGTCGGCAAACTGCTGATCAAGCGCACCATCCCTACCGAGGCAACACTGGAAGGCCAGGTGCTGGTACAGCTGGCCGAACAGACCGCCCTGCTCGAGCGCGATGCCTTCGAGCGGATCGGCCTCAGCGATGCCGAGCTGCCTCGGGCCAGCATCCCGGTGGCAGTCAACCACGACAGCATGGAAACCTGGTTCCCCGAGGCCGTGGAGGCGTTCTCGCAGACCACCTCCACCACCCTGGACCTGCACACCGAAGACCAGGACCACACCGTTGCCCTGTTGCGCCAGGGCGCGGTGATGGGTGCGGTCACCACCTTGTCCGAGCCGGTACAGGGCTGCCAGATCCATGCACTGGGCAGCATGCGCTACGCCGCCACCTGTACACCCGAGTTCCATGCCCGCCACTTCGCCAAGGGCGTGACCGCACAGGCGCTGGCGCAGGCACCGGTGTTGGTGTTCAACCGCAAGGACGATATGCAGGCCCGTTACGCCCGGCGCCTGGCCGGTGTGGAGCAGGCGCACAACGCGCCAACCTGGTGGATCCCCTCCACCCGCGCCTTCGTCCACGCCAACCTCGGCGGACTGGGCTGGACCATGAATCCGCTGCCGCTGGTGCGTCGGCACCTGGAGAGCGGGCGCCTGGTCTACGTCAAGGCGCGCGCCTGGGAGGACGTGCCGTTGTACTGGCAACACTGGAAGGGCGAGGTCAAAACCATGGCCTTGCTGACCCGCGCCATCCTGCAGGCCTCCACCATGCTCATACGCAAGCGCAAATAACCCTGCCGCTGGTGCTGCACTGCAAGTTTCCCTAAAGGACACTGCCTGCCCCGGCAGCCCAGGCGGATGCTGCGTGAATCACCACGCACACCTACCGGAGCTGTCAGATGTCGAACACGCGATCTGTCCCCGTCATTTGCTCATGGCTGTTCAGCGCCTTGGCCGCGCCGCTGGCAGGCGCCATGCTGATGCTGGCACCTTCCAGCGCCAAGGCATTGGAGTGCGGCAGCAACAACGGTTACACCTGCACCGGCACGGCGAACCAATACGCTGGCGGGTTCAATCCCGGTGTCGGCCAGGGCGGCTTTGGCGGCGGCAGCTGTGTCGCCAGCAAGACACCGGTGGTGTTCATTCCCGGTAATGGCGACAGCGCCATCAGCTTCGACATGCCCGCCGGCGCGGTGGCCGGCTACAGCACCCCGCCGCGCTCGATCTATGCCGAACTGAAGGCTGCCGGCTACAACGACTGCGAACTGTTCGGCATCACCTACCTCAGCGCCAGCGAGCGCGCGGCGCCGCAGTACAACTACCACGCACCGGCCACCTATCAGACGATCAAGACCTTCATCGACAAGGTCAAGGCCTATACCGGCAAGAGCCAGGTGGACATCGTCACCCACTCGCTGGGCGCGACCATGGCCCTGGCCTCGATCAAGTACAACGCCAATCAAGGCAGCGTGCGCCGCTTCATCAACATCGCTGGCGGATTGCGCGGCCTGCAGACCTGCCGCAGCACCGGTTATCAATCGACCCTGGCACCCACCTGCAACGCCGAGGCCTATGTCTTCCCGTACAACTACTACACCTTCGGCCTGTACCCGAGCACCGGCGTTGCCTACTACGGCTACAACCGCTGGACCGGCAGTGGCAGCGGCAGCCTACGCACGTTCCCAGCCACGTACACCGGCATCCGCTTCTACACCATCACCGCCGGCTCGCGTGACCAGGTGCATTGCTTCACCACCAGCTACAGCGCCGGCTGTGCCGATGGCGCACTGTTCAACAGCGCCACCAATGTCTACGCGCAGATCGACATCGGCGCAGGCAGCAGCGCCTACAGCTTCGACTGGGATTGGAGCGACGGCAGCCCTTACAACTTCGGCGGTGGTGACACCAGCAGCGGCGTCGGCCATTTCCGCTCGAAGAACAATGCTGGGCTGATCGTGCGCAACATGCTGACCACTGACTGCACCAGCAATTGTGCAGCCGGCTACAGCGGGGTGTATGGGCCGGCGGTCAATCGCTGAACCCTGTGCTCAATTGAAGTACATCGACACGCCGACACCGCCTTGCCAATCGGTGGTATCGGCATCCAGCCCGCGCAGGAACGATGCATCCAACTGCACGCGCGGGCTCACCATCCAGGTCACCCCGGCACCGGCCGCACGCATATGCTGCGCGCCGGTGCCATAGCCGGCTTCGACATAGGCCGACAACTGCGGCCGCAAGGCGAAACCATAGCTGGGCGAGAACAACCAGCCATTGCCACCGTCGCCCCATTGCCGGTCGATGTAGAACGCCAGGCTGCTGTCGCGCGGCAGCGCCCATGCCACCGTCATGCCCAGGTCGTAGTCATGCCCCGCATCACCCAGCGGCGCCCTGCCCCAAGGCAGGCTGGCCCCTGCTTTGAATGCCATTGACAGCTGTTCGTTGGCCAGCGCTGGCGCCCATTTGAGTGCCGCGCTGCCGTCACCGCCGCCGCTGTCCTGTACGCGAGTACCGGGACCGCGCTGCCGCAGCCCGCTCCAGCTATCTGCGCCGAGCTGCAACTCCAGCGTATCGGCAAGCCCAACGCGCAACAGCGTGTCTGCGGTCCATGTGGTGGTGGTCAAGCCATCGCTGCGATCACGGCTGGCATCGGGCAAGCCCTGCTCCCAGACAACGACGTGCTTGCCGACCGTACTGGTTGAAAAGCCAATGCCTGGACGGTCGAACTCCGGCGCGTCTTCGGCCTGGGCCTGACCATTGGCCAAAGCGAGCACTGCAAGCAGCAGGGGCGAGGTTTTCATGCCCGCCATGTTCCATACGTGGCTGGGTGGCGATGTGAAAGATCATGGCTGCTACCGGCATGGCAGAGAGCGCAACAGTGCGCGATGGTCCGTTCGGGCTGTTGCAGCGTGCGCCTCCCGGGTGCGCTTCGCTTACCCGGGCTACGGATGCTCCGGGTAGGTCCCCTTGGTTGGCGGCGAGGCCACAAATGAAAAGCCCACCCGCTTGCGCCGGGTGGGCTTTCATCAAACCTGCCGAGCCAAAACCTCAGCGATGCACCAGCGCGTAATCCAGAGCGCCGATCACCGCCGCCACCTGGGCATCATTGCACTGCTGCGGGGTCGCCTTGGCACTGTCCGGATAGACTTCAGTGGTGGTCGTGTAGCGCGCACCGCTGACACTGGCGCACAGGCCCAGGGCCTTGAGCGGGTACTCGATCACGCCTTCGGCAACCACCTTGGAACCGATGATCTCACCACGCTCGTCGGCCGGGGCCAGATGAGTCACCTTGACTACTTCGGCATTCACCGCCTGCTGGAACTGCGGCTGGCGGTTCTCGGTGTCATCCACCAGATAGAAGCCGTCAGGAATCTCGCCCGGCTCGAACGGCTTGCCGTCGCGCGCGGCCAGCGCCGGACGGAACTCGGTTTCGTCGGTGTCGGTGGTTTCGTGCAGGTCGATATGCATCAGCACACGCCCCTGCACAGGGGCAACCAAGGCCATCAGCGCCGCCGATTCCTGTGCCGGGCTGTTGTCCACGAAAGAGCGGTTCGGGTCCAACGCCAAGGCATTCCAACGCTGGATACGCTCATAACCCCACGGACTGACGCAGGGGGCGACCAGCAGGTTGCAGCGGCCAGCATAGCTGTCCGCATGCTGGTCGACGAACTGCAGCGCGCCCTGCACGCCGCTGGTCTCATAGCCGTGCACGCCGCCAGTGACCAACATCACCGGCAAGGCCTCGTCCCAGCCCTGGCTGCGGATCGCAAACAGCGGGTAGCGACCCGACGGGTAATCCAGCTCGCCGTATTGCGTCACCTCAAACCGATCACGCAGCGCGTCGATCTTGACCAGCACTTCTTCGGCATAGCTGCGCTGCACTTTCTGCTGGGCCAGCCACTGTGCGCGCTCCGGTGCCCCCCAGGCCTGGCCGGGGGTACCAATGGGATAGAAAGCGGCATCAATGCTCATGCGCAGGTCTCTTCAATACGGATGTTGGCGCGCACTTTACACCTATGCTGCCTTGACTTCAGGCGCGCGCGAAGTTTGTGGGTGCGGCGTAGGCCGCGAAGCTCCCTCATCATCGGGCAGCAAAAAACTGGTGTTTCAGCGATGCCGGCTTCGCGGCTTACGCCGCTGCCACAACAGAATCCACGGGGTTCCCGCGAAACCCAACGGGACCGATCAGGCCTTGCCCTCAAGCAGACGCGCGATATCCGCATCCTTCTGCAGCCACAAGCCATTCATCCATTGCTGGAACTGGGCACGGAAGTTGCGATCTTCCTGGTAATTGCGGCCGATGAACTCGGCAGGGATCGGCAGCTTGCGTACCAGCACCTTCACTTCCGGCAGACGATTGGCCATCAGGTCCATCATTGAGGGGATGCCCTTGGGATAGACGATGGTCACATCGAGCAAGGCATGCAGGCCCTTGCCCATCGCGTCCAGTACGAAGGCCACACCGCCGGACTTTGGCTTGAGCAGGTGCTTGAACGGCGAGGTCTGCGCTGCGTGCTTGGCAGCCGTGAAGCGGGTGCCTTCGACGAAGTTCATCACCGACACCGGAATGCTGGCGAACTTCTCGCAGGCCTTGCGGGTCACTTCCATGTCGCGCCGCCCCAGCTCCGGGTTCTTGGCGATCTGCTTGCGGCTATAGCGGCCCATGAAGGGGAAATCCAGCGCCCACCAGGCCAGGCCCAGCACCGGCACCCAGAACAGCGAGCGCTTCAGGAAGAAGCGCAGCAGCGGGATGCGGCGATTGAACGCCTTCTGCAGCACCAGGATGTCCACCCAGCTCTGGTGGTTGGCCAGCACCAGGTAGTGCCCATCGCGGTCCAGTCCCTCGGTTCCGCTGACAGTGAAACGGGTCGCGGTAAAGGCATGGATCATTGCGCTGTTCACCGCGATCCAGCTTTCAGCCAGCCCGGTCAGCAGCGGATTGCAGGCCCGGCGCACCGACTTCAGCGGCAGCACCGCCTTGAACAGCGCGACCACGAACAACGGCAGGCAATGGGCCAGCGTATTGATCACGATCAACGGGAAAATCAGAGCAACGCGCAACCACACCATGGAGTAACCGCGGGGAACAACCCCAGAACCCAAAGAAGCACAGGGTAGCAAAACCGTCGCGTCAGGTTTCATCCCGAACGGTTGGCAGGACCCGGCAACATCGCTCAACGCACGGCATTCACCGCCATTTCCGCCCCGGCAGCAGCCGATATCGAGGCGCTCACCGGCGTGGAATCCCCCTCCGGCAGCTGCATCCGGCAGACGCCGCAGATTGGCCTGCCCCCGAACCCGATTGCCTGCATCGACCAAGTGCGGGTTGCCCGTCCGAAGCCTGAGCCGCATGTTCTTGCGCAAGCACTGCTCGATGGCGTGCTCGATTCCCGCCTCAAGCGCCCTCAACTGCCGTAGCGAATGCCTGCTGGGAGGCCGTGGCAGTTCCCACGGTCGGCCGCCCGGCACATCAGTCAGCCGCGTCAACGAATCCAACAGACAGTGGCGAGCGCGCCATTGGCTACCCGTATTCAGCGCTTGTCCGCCGCCGACGGCCGGCCCCCTCCCCTGTCCCCCGAGCTTCTGCGCGTCGGCCAGAGTGGGTCGCGCCCTGACATACGCAGTAATCTGGACGCGGCATAATTCCAGCCTTCGTATTTGTCGTATTGCCCATGCCCTTCAAGTTGCCACTGCTCGGCGAAGTCCTGGATCTGCTGCCCGACGCGGTATGCATGGTTGCCCCCGATGGCGAGTTGCTGATGGTCAATGCCGCTTTCGAGACCATCTTCGGTTACACCCCCGCCGAGGCCAAAGGCCGGCAGATCATGGACCTGGTGCATCCGGAGGACCGCGCCGCCACCGAGCAGTCGGCACTGGACGTGATGGCTGGCCGGCCACGCTCCAACTTCCGCAACCGCTACATCCGCAAGGATGGCAGCGTGGTCGACATCCAATGGTCGGCCAAATGGCTGCCGGAATACGGCATCCGCATCGGCGTCGGCCATGAGGTAACCGCCCTGCGTGGCATCGAACGACAGCTGGAGCACCTGGCCAGCCACGACGCATTGACCGGCCTGCCCAACCGCTACCACCTGCGGCGCGAGCTGGAAGCGGCACTGGAGCGCGCCACGCGCGATGGCAGCGGGCTTGCGCTGCTCTACATCGATCTGGATGGTTTCAAGGCTGCCAACGACCACTACGGGCATGAAGCCGGCGACCGCCTGCTGCGTGATGCCGCCCGCCAACTACGCGACGGCCTGCGGCAGAACGACCTGATAGCCCGCGTCGGCGGCGACGAGTTCGTTGCCGTGCTGCCGGCCTGCGCCAGCCCCAGTGATGCCCTGAACATCGCTACTGCCCTGCGTGCGCGGCTGGCCCTGCTGCAGAGCCTGGGCAGCGATACCCCGCAGATAGACGCCAGCGTCGGCGTGGCCTGCTTCCCCGCCGACGGCAATGACGCAGATGCCCTGCTGCGCCATGCCGATGCCGCCATGTATGCCGCCAAGGCGAAGAAGCGCCTTGCCAACTCTGCCGCGGATCGCGCCTCCAACCCGATTTCCTGATCCAGGCGGCGCTTCCCAGGCCAAAGATGACCCCGAAAAGTTCCAACAGCCATCCGGTCCAAGACTGAGCGCTGTCCCGCTGCGACAAGCACGGCATCACCAGAACCAATTCCATCTACGGAATGGACTCTGCTTGCAAACGTCGCTGGACTTTACTGGACCGACTGGACCGAGATCTGGGCGCTGGCTGTCCGATTTCCCAACTCGATGATCTCGTCGGCATTCAGGTTGGCAACCTTGTCTTTTATCCTGGCAATGCCAAGGCGCTGCAGCTCAGGATTGCCCGCCACCTCATACGCCGAATTCACCCCGGCCAGATTGATCTGAAGCATGGCCACCAGCAGTTTCTGCTTTTTCGCGGGAGTGACTGATTCAGTCATTCTGTTCCAGCTGGACTCAGCTGCGGCATCCGAAGACGCATCCAGGCGAATGGGCTCTTTGGCGCAGGCGATACCTATAGCCAGAACGCTGATGATGAGAACAGCAAGAAAGCGATGTTTCACAATGATCCTCCTTGACGATTGGCATGACGCCCATTCTGCACTACGCGGCTACTTCCAAGGCACTTCACCCTTGGCAACCTTGGCGCTGAGCTCCAATGATGCATCGCCTTGCAAGCCCGGGTAGCGCTGCTTCATCGCCGCAATCAGCGCGCTTGAATCCTTGGCCTTTGCCGCTTCCTCGTCGAAGGCACGGATGTAGTTGGCGGTGAACTCAACCGCCGCCAGGTCCTGTGGCGCACCTTCGGCATAGTGGCCGGGAATCACCCGCGCCGGCGCCAGGTCCTTGATCTGCTGCAGCGCGGCCAGCCAATCCTGATGCGACTGCGGCGTCTGCGTATCGGCCATGAACACATGCGAACCGGCATCCACCAGTACCCCGCCCATCACCGTACTGATCGATGGCACCCACAAGGCCGTGCGCTGCGGGCTGGCGCCGTCCAGGCCGATCACCTTCAACTCCTGCCCCTCCAACTGCAAGCTGTTGCCCTGCAGGGGGGAAGGCACCAGCAACTGTTTGGGCGCATTGGCACCCAGCTTTGGCCCCCATATCTTCAGCTTCTCATCCTTGCTTGCCTGGATATGCGCGATGGTCTGAGGGGTGGCCAGGATCTGCGCATCGGGGAAAGCGGCGTGCAGGGTCTCCAGGCCGAAGTAGTAGTCCGGATCACCGTGGCTGATGTAGATCGTGGTCAGCTTCTTGCCCGATGCCTTGATCATCTCGACCAGTTTGGCCGCATCAGCCCTGGAGAACTGCGCATCGACCAGCACCGCGTCAGTTGCACCTGTGAGCAGCTCGGAAGACACCGCGAAGATACCGCTGTCGCCCGGGTTGAACACCTCTACCTTGAGCACCTGCTGGGCGGTTTGCGGGAGATCATCCATTGCTGGCGTCGCTACCGCCGGAGCCGACGTTGCGGGGCCATCGGCTGTCGACTGCTTCCCGCAGCCTGCCAACGCCACCGTCAGTGCCAACACTGCTGCCGATGCTGTGTACCGCATGCTTCTGCTGCTCATTACGCTGCTCCAGAAAACCAAAGACAGGGATTCATTGTGCGCGGTGCATCCAGCCAACGGCGCACGACCACGCTTCGGTGCCGATGCTGGCAAGATTCCTGTTATTGGCATGTTAACGAGTAGCTCTGAAAAAACGCGGACTGCACCCTGCCCGCGCTGACAACCATTCGGCATATCGATCACATGGCTGTATGCCCGACTCGGAGACACAGTCCGCATGCGATCATCTGCCGTCCCCCAATGCTGCCGCGCGCAATGACCATCGAACAGCCCGATCTTGAAAGCGTCCACAACCATGCGTACGCCGCAGTTGACGACGGCGAACTGCAAAGCGCCGCGCAGAGTTTCGACGTGTTGCTGCAGCACCACCCGGACAACCCCTTCTATCACTACATGCGCGGACTGGCGCTGAAGTACCAGATGGACTGGACCGGCTCGCTGCGCGACAACCTGCGCGCGATTGAACTGGCAGAAGAGTTCAGCCAAGCCCAACACTGGAACGCAGCCATCGCTGCCACGGGTCTTGGCCAGTGGAACACAGTGCGCAAACTCTGGGCTGCGTGCGACATCACCCTTCCTGAAGGTGCTGGCCCCATCGATGCCGACTTCGGTGTCGCCGTGGTGCGCCTGAACCCTTGGAGCACCGGCGAAACGGTGTTCATGCGCCGTATCGACCCGGTGCGCGCACGCATCCTCAACGTGCCACTGCCGGAAAGCGGCCACCGCTTCGGTGACATCGTGCTGCACGACGGCGCCCCCACCGGCGCACGCTTCGATGGCGAGCGCGAGGTGCATGTGTTCAACGAACTGGAGCGACTGCAGCCGTCCGAGTTCCAGACCTTCGTGGTGTTCGTGCGCGCGGACAGCACCGACGACATCGACGCGCTGCTGCGCGCCAGCGCACCCGGCATCGGCTACGCCGAAGACTGGACCCGCAGCATCCGCCACTACTGTCTGCGTTGCAGTTACGGCGCGCCCCACAACCATGCCGCGAAGCCGGATGAAGACACGGCATGGCAGCGTGAGCGCAACCTCGGCGTTGCGGCACAGAGCCGGCTATCCGTCGAGAAGCTGTTGAAGGATTGGGTTGCCGGCGGCAGCGGCCGTCACCTGGACGCGATCGAAACCCGCGAGTGTCCGCAGCCGGTGCGCGAGGACGGCCATGCCTGGTGGCTGTCGCCCGAGGATGAGGATGACGACGAGGACGCGCAGGGCGACGAAGAAGAATAAGCCCGGTGCAAGGACGACGTACGCGCACCGCGCCACGTCGTCGCGCGCATCACGCCCCGCTCAGCACGGGCGCCAGCAGACGGAAGGTCCCGGCGTCGGCATCCATCTCGACCTTGCCGCCGACCGGCACGATGAACTGCTCCTTGATGTGGCCAATCATCGCGCCGCGGTAGGCTGGAATCTTCAAGGGCAGGATGTAGTCATCGAAGATCTGGTCCAGGGTCAAGGACCCATAGCCGTCACCCGGCGAACAATCGGTGCACTCACCGAAGATGAAGCCGTTGATCTTGTCCAGCGCACCCATCAGCTTCAAGGTGCTGAACATGCGGTCGATGCGATACGGCGCTTCCGCCACGTCCTCCAGGAACAGGATCTTGCCCGTGAAATCCGGCAGATAAGGCGAGCCCGCAAGTGCGGTGAGCACGGTCAGGTTGCCGCCGATCAACTCCCCTCCTGCCTTGCCACCGTGGATGGTCAGCGTGCGGTTGTCGCGCGGCACCAGTTCGTCGTCGCTCTCGCTGCGGTTCTGGTACTGCATCAGCTCGCGCTTGAAGAACAGCCGATCGAACTGATCGACGTTGAAGCGATTCCAGCTGCCTGCGCCGATCTGGCCGTGGAAGGTCACCAGGCCGGTCTTGGCCTGGATCGCGCAGTGCAGCGCGGTGATGTCCGAATAGCCGAGCAGCACCTTGGGGTTGGCGCGGATCCGCTCGTAGTCGAGCAGCGGCAACAGCCGGGCGGCGCCAGAGCCGCCGCGCACGCAGATGATGGCCTTGACCTGCTTGTCGCCGAACATGGCATTGAGATCACCCGCGCGCTCGGCATCGGTGCCGGCCAGGTGTCCATGGCGCGCGGCGTAATGCGCGCCGGTCTTGACCACAAAGTCCAGCGCTTCCATCGCCTCGCGCGCCAGCTGCAGGCTGAGCCGCTCGCTGCTGGCCGAGGACGGGCTGACCAACCCCACCGTGTCGCCCTTGTTGAGCCCGGCCGCCAGCAGCTGCCCGCGCGCGGCCGCCAATGCGCCCTGCGTACTGATCAGCGGCAAGGCCGCCGCCAATGCAGTACCGCCAATAAAACGACGTCGATCCATGTTGCTACCTGTGATCTAGGGAGATGCTCCCGGACGGGAGCCGTATCCGATGATTCCCTACTGAGCGTCCTTATCCAAGTGTTGCCTCAGCTCTTCCAGAGATTTTGCACGCAGTCGCACCCTTGCCAACTCGACGGAAGGGAGCTCGGCCCACATGATCTCCGCGCCGTCTTCCAGCGGGTCATGGATCGGTAGCAACTCGGTCACACCCTCAAAGAGCCATTGAACCGGAATCCCCGATTCACCGCCCCGATAAGGCTCAGTTGCATCGACTCCAATGGCAACCACTTTTTCGTAGGCCTGTTCGAAGCTGTCCGCCTTGACGATGACCGTATTCTCCCAGACCAGAAACTCCCCTCGGGGATCGTCGTTTCCGGCCTCCTCCAGCTCGACAAAGCGCAGCTGATAGGAGCCCACGTACCAACCAACCGGAGACAGATCATTTGATTGGTCAGACATGCTTCACCTGCACGGGCCAGTCATGGATTGGCCCAAGACTAGCAGCCAGCCACCAACGATCGGGAACAGGCCCACTGGAACGCTGGATGACTACAATTTGTGGGAGCGGCATAAGCCGCGAAGCTGGCAACGCCCGACCCGGCAGAGCCGAGCCATGCTCGGCTGGGGCTGTACCGGCAAGGCCTCTGCCGAGCATGGCTCGGCACCATATGTCAGGGTTGCTTGGAAGACCATTGCCGAGCATGGCTCGGCACTACATGAAAACCATTGCCGAGCGTGGCTCGGCACTAATTACATGTTGCGGCGGTACTCACCGCCCACGTCATACAGGGCGTGGCTGATCTGGCCGAGACTGTGGGTCTTCACCGCTTCGATCAGCGCTTCGAACACGTTACGGCGATCACGTGCGGTCTTCTGCAGGTAGCCCAGGCCATGGCCGTCGTGCGCTTCGCCATCCGCCACTGCGCCTTCAACCTCATGCGCATGCGAGGTCTCGCCCGCCGGTGCCAAGGCGTTGCGATTGCGCTGCCAGGTATGCACGTTCTCGATCTGCTGGCCCTTCTCTTCCTCGGTCGAACGGATCAGTTCGATCTCGGTCGCCACTTCGCCGGCGTGTTCCTTGGGCAGGAACATGTTGACGCCGACCAGCGGCAGGCTGCCGTCGTGCTTCTTGTGCTCGTAGTACAGCGACTCTTCCTGGATTTTCCCGCGCTGGTACATGGTGTCCATCGCGCCAAGCACACCGCCACGCTCGCTGATCGCCTCGAACTCCTTGTACACCGCCTCTTCGACGATATCGGTGAGCTTGTCCACGATGAAGCTGCCCTGCCACGGGTTCTCGCAGAAGTTCAGCCCCAGCTCCTTGTTGATGATCATCTGGATCGCCACCGCGCGGCGCACGCTTTCCTCGGTCGGCGTGGTGATCGCTTCGTCGTAGGCGTTGGTGTGCAGGCTGTTGCAGTTGTCGAACAGCGCGTACAGCGCCTGCAGCGTGGTACGGATGTCGTTGAACTGGATTTCCTGCGCGTGCAGCGAGCGACCCGATGTCTGGATGTGGTACTTCATCATCTGGCTGCGCTCATTTGCGCCATAGCGCTCACGCATCGCACGTGCCCAGATACGGCGGGCCACGCGGCCGATCACCGTGTACTCCGGGTCCATGCCGTTGGAGAAGAAGAACGACAGGTTGGGCGCGAAGTCATCGATCTTCATCCCACGCGCCAGGTAGTACTCGACGATGGTGAAGCCATTGGACAGGGTAAAAGCCAGCTGGCTGATCGGGTTCGCGCCGGCCTCGGCGATGTGATAGCCGGAGATCGACACCGAGTAGAAGTTGCGCACCTTGTGGTCGACGAAGTACTGCTGGATATCACCCATCATCCGCAGCGCGAACTCGGTGGAGAAGATGCAGGTGTTCTGCGCCTGGTCTTCCTTGAGGATGTCGGCCTGCACGGTGCCGCGCACCGTGGACAGGGTCTCGGCCTTGATTCGCGCATAGGTCTCTGCGTCCACCAGCTGGTCGCCGGTGACGCCCAGCAGCGCCAGGCCCAAGCCATTATTGGTCGGCGGCAACTCGCCGTGGTACTGCGGACGTGAGCGGCCTTCGAAGAGCTTCGCGATCTTCTCTTCCGCCTCGGCCCAGCGCGCGGGGTCTTCCTGCAGGTATTTCTCGATCTGCTGGTCGACAGCGGTGTTCATGAACATCGCCAGGATCATCGGTGCCGGGCCATTGATGGTCATCGACACCGAGGTAGTCGGCGCGCACAGGTCAAAGCCGGAGTACAGCTTCTTCATGTCGTCCAGGGTGGGGATGTTGACGCCGGAATTGCCGATCTTGCCGTAGATGTCCGGGCGCGGCGCCGGGTCTTCGCCATACAGGGTGACGCTGTCGAAGGCAGTGGACAGACGCGCGGCCGGCTGGCCAACGCTCAGGTAGTGGAAGCGACGGTTGGTACGCTCGGGCGTACCTTCACCGGCAAACATGCGGATCGGGTCTTCGCCGCTGCGACGATACGGGTAGACGCCACCGGTATACGGATAGGAACCCGGCAGGTTTTCCTTCTGCAGGAACACCAGCAGCTCGCCCCAGCTGCGATAGGTAGGCGCGGCGATCTTGGGGATCTGCTGGTGGCTTAGCGATTCGCGGTAGTTCTCGACGCGGATGGTCTTGCCGCGCACCTGATACTCGTTGACCGGATCGGTGATCGACTTCAGCCGCGCCGGCCACTCACGCAGCAGGCGCAGGGCCTCCGAATCCAGCAACTGCACCGCATCGTTGTAGCGCTGGCGCAGGGTGCGGATGCTGTTGTCGACGCCTGCATCGGTCAGTGCATCACCTGCGTATAGATCCAGGGCACCCGGCTGCGTTGCATCACCCAGCTCTTTCAGTGCCTGCCAAAGACTCTGCGCACGCTCGGCCACTTCTGCCTGCGAATCGATGCGGGCATTGATGCCGCGGCCCTGCTCGGCGATTTCGGCCAGGTAGCGCACACGCGCACCGGGGATCAGCACCGTCGCACGCGGTTCCTTCAGAGTGGTGTCGATCTGCGGCTGCAGCGCGGCATCAGCCTTGGCCTTCTCGCGCAGCAGACGGCACAGGTTGGCGAACATCCAGCTGATGCCCGGATCATTGAACTGGCTGGCAATGGTCGGGTACACCGGTACGTCCTCGTCCTTCATGGCGAAGGCGACGCGGTTGCGCTTCCATTGCTTGCGTACATCGCGCAGCGCGTCTTCGGCACCGCGCTTGTCGAACTTGTTCAACACCACCAGCTCGGCGTAATCGAGCATGTCGATCTTTTCAAGCTGGCTTGGCGCGCCGAAGTCGCTGGTCATCACGTACATCGGGAAGTCGACCAGATCGACGATCTCCGAATCACTCTGGCCGATGCCGGCGGTCTCGACGATCACCAGATCGAAGTGCAGCGACTTCAGGAAACCAATGCAATCGCGCAGCACGGTATTGATCGCTGCATGCTGGCGGCGGGTCGCCATCGAACGCATGTAGACGCGCTTGGAACGCAGCGAGTTCATGCGGATACGATCGCCCAGCAGCGCGCCGCCAGTACGACGCCGGGTCGGGTCGACCGAAATCACCGCAATGCGCATCTGCGGGAAGCTGGCAAGGAAGCGGTTGAGCAGCTCATCGGTGACCGACGACTTGCCGGCACCACCGGTGCCAGTGATGCCGATCACCGGCGTCTTGCCGGCAGCCAGCTGCCACTGCTTGCGCAGCAGGCCCAGTTCGGCCTCACCGTGCTTGCCGTCCTCCAACTGCGAGAGCACCCGGCCGATGCCGATCTCATCCTCGATCGATGGCGCTTCCGCATGCACTTCGCGGGCGGCCGCTTCGCGGGCCTTGCCAGCACGCGCCACCACGTCCTCGATCATTTCCACCAGCCCCATCTTCATGCCGTCGTTGGGGTGGTAGATGCGCTCCACGCCATAGGCCTGCAGCTCGCGGATCTCTTCCGGGGTGATGGTGCCACCACCACCGCCGAAGACCTTGATATGACCGGCGCCGCGTTCGCGCAACATGTCGACCATGTACTTGAAGTACTCCACGTGTCCGCCCTGGTAGGACGACAGCGCGATGGCGTCGGCGTCTTCCTGCAATGCCGCGCGCACCACGTCTTCCACGCTGCGGTTGTGGCCGAGGTGGATCACCTCCGCGCCCTGCGCCTGGATCAGGCGGCGCATGATGTTGATCGCCGCATCGTGGCCATCGAACAGACTGGCGGCGGTGACAAAGCGCAGCGGGGTGGTCTCAGGCTGCGCCTGCGGGAGCTGGGAGGCGGGGGTACTCATGGGCCGTGCAACATCCGGTTTCTATTGCAACCGATAATAGAACCGCGGCCCCCCGCAGGTCAGGTTGCAGCGCAGCGTGACCTTTTGCCGGTTTGCGCTATCGCCAGGCACGGCACCGCCCGTGTCGGCGAAACCAGACGCCGCGGGCGGCACGCCGGGCTGAACACTCCCCTACCGGGAATGGATTAGAATGGCGCTCCGCGACCCCCGTCCCTGCCAATGACGAAGTCGCATTTTTTGTTTTCCGGCCAGCCATTTGGCTACACGATCACTGACGTTGTGGCAGATACGCCATCGGAGCTTGCATGCTTTTCGAAACCCTCGAGACTTCCGGCCATGAGCAGGTCGTGTTCTGCCAGAACCGCGACGCCGGCCTGAAGGCGATCATCGCCATCCACAACACCACCCTGGGCCCCGCCCTGGGCGGCGTGCGCATGCGCCCCTATGCCAACACCGACGATGCGCTGCGCGACGTCCTGCGCCTGAGCCGCACCATGACCTACAAGAACGCCCTGGCCGGGCTGAATGTCGGCGGCGGCAAGGCAGTGATCATCGGCGACCCCAAGACCGCCAAGAGTGAAGTGCTGTTCCGCGCCTTCGGCCGTCAGGTCGAGGCACTGGCTGGCCGCTACATCACCGCCGAGGACGTCGGCACCGACGTCAACGACATGGAAAACATCTACCTGGAAACCGGCTTCGTCACCGGCGTGCACCAGGTCCATGGCGGCTCCGGCGACCCGGCTCCGTTTACCGCCTACGGCGCGCTGCAGGCGCTGATGGCCTCGGTCAAGCGCAAGTTCGGCCATGAGGAAATCGGCAAGCTCAGCATCGCCGTGCAGGGCCTGGGCCATATCGGCATGGAGCTGGTGAAGTTGCTGCGCGAGCGCGGCGCCAAGCTCTACGTCACCGACCTGGACCCGGTGCTGGTGCAGAAAGCCGTTACTGAATACGGCTGCGAAGCGGTCAAGCCCGATGCCATCTACGACGTCGCAGCAGACGTGTTCGCACCCTGCGCAATGGAAGGCGCCATCGACATGAGCACGCTGGAGCGGCTCAAGGCCAAGGTCATCTGCGGCACCGCCAACAACCAGCTGGCCAGCCATGCCGTGGGCGATGAGCTGTACAAGCGCGGCGTGCTGTGGGCACCGGACTATGCAGTCAATGCCGGCGGTGTGATGAACGTGTCGCTGGAGATCGACGGCTACAACCGCGAGCGTGCGATGCGCCTGATCCGCAGCATTTACCACAACCTCGGCAAGATCTTCGACCAGTCCGAGCGCGATGACGTCTCGCCGCAGCGCGCGGCCGACCGCATCGCCGAAAGCCGGCTGGAAGCGATCGGCAAGCTGAAGATGCCGATGGGCCGGGCAACCCCGCGCATGAACCGCCTGCGCGGCGAGTAAGCCACAACCTGGAACACAGAAGGCGGGCGGTCATCTCGCCCGCCTTCTGCTTCTCAGCAGCCCGAAACCGCGCCCAGATCAGAACGCTTGCTGCAGACGCAGCGACACCTGCCGGTTGTCACCGCGCGGGCCGAAGCGCTGGTCATAGCCCAGCGACAACCGGGTATTACGGGCCAGCCACGACTCCACCGACAGCCCAAACAAACCGCCCGAACGCGACGGCTGCAGCCCGGTAATCGGCGCCCAGGCATCCACGCCCACAAAGCTGGCATCCAGACTCAGGCCATTGCCACCCAGCGCCTGCTGCCATTCGGCATAGGCATTGAACGCCACCTGTTTCCACAGGTACTGGCCACGCAAGCCAGCCAAAGCCTGCACCCGGCCGCTGCTCCAATCGTCAGCGCGCAGGCCGAAGCCATAGCCGCCCTGCTCGTTGAACGCACCACCGTCGATACGTGTGTAGTCGGCACCCAGATACGGCGTCAGCTGCGCCGCACCGTGACCCAGCCGATAACCAGCCTCGATGCTGCTGGACAGGAAGTTGCCGCTGTAACGCGCCTGCACACCGGCGCGCTCGGAACCCAACAACAGCCCGCGATCCAGCTCGCGCTGGTACTGACCAAATCCGGCCTGGCCCAACACATAGGCGTCACCGCGCTGCCAACCGGCGTAGAGCTGCGACTGGGTCTGACGATCACGGCTCCGGTCCTGCGCCACACCGCCGCTGGCATTGGCGCGGGTTTCGCCGAACGCGAAACCCAGCACGGCATTGCTGGACAACGCGGTTTCACCGCCCATCATCCACCCGCCGACGCTGTAGTCACTGCCCAGGTAACCGCCCTGCCCGCCACCACCCAGACTGCGCATCCATACTCCGCTGGCTGCCGGGCCCGCACCGCCTTCGGCGAACTGGCTGGACAGTGCACGCCGATTCATATCGATGCTGTCAAAGGTCATCGCGGTGGCGGTGGCATGGGCTTGCCCGGACAGACTCTCCAGACTCTGGGCCAGGCCGGCAAAGCCGCCGCCGACGCCCTGCACCGATGCCGCAGCCGAGCCGAACGCCGTGGCCTGCAGGCCATCATCGGAATCCAGCAGTTCGAACGCCTGCTCCACCCGCTGTGCCGCCGACATCGCGCGCAAGCCAACACTGGCGCTGCTTGCCGCCGCCGTAACGCTCACCCGGTCCAACTGCAGCCAGGCGTTGTTGGCGTCATAGCCATATTGGGTCTGCAGCAAGGTAACCCCGGTGCTGCCAGTCGCCGGGGTTGCGAACTGCCCGCTGATACCGCCGCCGGCATGCAGCAGGTCCTGACGGCGACCATCTTGTGGCACGTAGCCGGCGACCGCGCCATTTACCATTACCCCACCATCCAGGCTCGCCGTTCCTGTGACCTGCAAGGCATTGGAACCGAGCGCAACCATCAAGCGCGCGCCGGAGCGCTGCACGTAGTTGCCCTCGATCGTTGCCGAGCCCTCATTGCTGAGCACGATCACGCTGGCGCCGTTGTCCACGTTGCCCACCACCCGCGTGGTGCCTCCCATGAACTGAAGTGCCGCAGCCGAAGGATTGGACTGCGCATCGATGCTGACATTCGAACGGATCGAACCGCCGTCACGCAGCGCAAGCGTGCCCTGCTGGATACGAGTAGCACCGGCGTAGGTGTTGGCGGCGGACAAGCCCAATGATCCGCTGCCGGATTTCACCAAGCCGCCGGCACCGCTGATCGGATTGCTCCATACCGAATTGAGCCCGAGCTGACTCACATTGACCTTGATGTCCCCCCAATCAGCCTTGCCCGGCCCCTTCACCGCCTTGCCGACATTGAGCAGGCCATAGCCGAACACCGCATCCGGCCCGGCCTCACCCAGGTCGGTCGCAGTCCCCAGCAGGGTCTGCCGGACCAGGTCATTGTTGAAGTAAGGGAATGCCTGCCACACCAGCGCTGCCGCACCCGAGACCAAGGGCGCCGCATAGGAAGTACCACTACCGTAGTAATACGTCAGGTTGTTGGCCGTGCTGTCATGTCCAACGAACGCCGCAGTGCCCGGCGCTACCAGGCAGTAGTTCTTGGCGACGCCGCAGGCGTTGGAATAGGACGCCAACGCCGTCGGCTTGGCCGTATCCAAGGCGGCCACTGCCAACCAGCCGCGTTCCAGGTCGGCCGCCGGATAGCTGCCGGGGCTGCCAACCTTGCTCGGCAACGCCGCCATGTCGGAAGGATTGGGCTTTGATTCGTTGCCGGTGGCGAACACCACCAGCCCGTCATTGTTGTTGATGAAAGGACGGTACTCGTTGGCAATCTCCGCCGTTACGTTCGCCCGGGTCCAGTACAGGCCGCCCCAGGAGTTGTTCATGATGCGCATGCCATCGCGGATCAGGTCCGCATGCACCGAGGCCATGCCCAATGCACCGGTCACTTCATTGCCATTGCCGGAACCATCATCGGTAGGCGATTTGTCGGCGATGATGCGCGCGGACAGGATCTGCGCACCCGGCGCGATACCTCCCGGCCATCGCCCGGTCGGCGCGCCAGCGGCCAGTTGTGCAACCGTGGTGCCATGCCCAACCACATCGTCCACCGACAGGTTGTTCTGTGCGGGGTTGAGATAGTTGTAGTTGGCCTGCACGCGTCCTGCCAGCGCCGGATGGTTGCGCATCACCCCAGAGTCGATCACGCCGATCCGGTAACCTGCACCGGTCAAGCCCATGGCGTGCGCCGCCGGCGTGTTGGTCAAGGCCAGATGCGCATCAAACGCTGGCTGCGGGGTCACCGGCGGGGTTACTGGAGGCGTCGTAGGTGGCGGAGTGACCGGCGGCGGATCGGATTTGGGTCCGCCACCACTCCCGCAGGCTGCCAACGCCAGCGCCAATGAACTGGCCAACACACCGCGCGCCAAATTGCTGCTCACCGCTGCACTACTCATGCCCCTGCTCCCCTTCCTATGGATGATTTGCCAATTCAGGTATTACCTGATCCCGGTAGCACTCCGGCTACCTTCTATACTGCAACGACAATCCACTGCCTGTGGGGATGTGCCGTTGGTCCAATGTGCCCGATCCCGCAGACGTTCGATAATTGCCGCAAGGTATAACCGAGATTGCTCATGTCTGACATCGTCATCGCCGCCGCCAAGCGTACCGCCATTGGCTCCTTCCTTGGCCAGTTCAACGGCGTCCCCACCCCGACCCTGGGCGCCACTGCCATCAGCGCCGCCATGGCGCAGTCCGGCATCCCCGCCGCGGATGTGTCCGAGGTCATCATGGGCTGTGTGCTGCCGGCCAACCTGGGCCAGGCACCGGCTCGGCAGGCCGCACTTGCCGCCGGCCTGCCGACCAGCGCCGGCGCCACCACGCTCAACAAGGTCTGCGGCTCGGGCATGAAGGCCATCATGCTCGGCCACGACCTGATCAAGGCCGGCTCGGCCAGCATCGTGGTTGCCGGCGGCATGGAGTCCATGTCCAACGCCCCGCACATGCTGCCCAACTCGCGTACCGGCAACCGCTACGGCAATTTCCAGGCGGTGGACCACATGGCATGGGATGGCCTGACCAACCCCTATGACGGCCAGTCCATGGGCGTGTTCGCCGAGGCCACCGTGGCCAAGTTCGGCTTCACCCGCGAAGAGCAGGATGCCTACGCCATTGAATCGGTGACCCGTGCACAGGCCGCCCAGGCCAACGGCGCGTTCGACGATGAAATCGTTGCGGTCAAGGTTGCCACCCGCAAGGGCGACGTCGAGTTCAACCAGGACGAGCAGCCTGGCAAATCGGACGTCAGCAAGATCCCCACCCTGCGCCCGGCGTTCAAGAAGGACGGCAGCGTCACCGCCGCCAGCTCCTCCAGCATTTCCGACGGCGCCGCAGCGCTGGTACTGCTGTCCGCCGACGATGCTGCCAAGCGCGGCGTGCAGCCGCTGGCCCGCATTGCTGCACACGCCACCCACTCGCAGGAACCGGAGTGGTTCACCACCGCCCCGATCGGCGCGATCTCCAAGGTGCTCGAAAAGGCTGGCTGGACCATCGCCGACGTCGACCTGTTCGAGGTCAACGAGGCCTTTGCCGTGGTGGCGATGGCACCTATCCGCGAGCTGGGCATTCCACACGCCAAGATCAACGTCAATGGCGGTGCCTGCGCATTGGGTCATCCCATCGGTGCGTCCGGTGCCCGCTTGGTGGTTACGCTGGTAAATGCATTGCGCACGCGCGGCCTCAAGCGTGGCGTTGCGTCGCTTTGCATCGGCGGCGGCGAAGCAACCGCCATCGCCATTGAATTGATTTGATTGGAAAATTTCAGAAATTTTCAAACCTGAATGCGGGACCGCTTGACAGTCGAAATGGGCTTGTCATCATGTTCCCGGCGCGCAATGGCGCGTTGCCTAATTTCACGACGAGGATTCACAAATGAGCATCAACAAGCTGCTGATCGCAATGACCCTGGGTCTGGCCCTGACCGCCTGCTCGAAGCAGGAGCAGGCTGCTGACGCCGCCGCTGCCGCTGACACCGCTGCAACCGAAGCCCAGGGCGCTGCTGACGCTGCTGCCACCGCTGGCGCTGCTACCGCTGACGCTGCCCAGGCTGCTGCTGACACCGCCGCCACCGCTGCTGACGCTGCTGGCCAGGCTGCTACCGACGCCGCTGCTGCCACCACCGACGCTGCTGCTGCCACCGCTACCGACGCTGCCAAGGCTGCTGAAGACGTTGCTGCACAGGCCAAGGACGCTGCTGAAGAAGCCAAGAAGTAATAACTTCTGCTTCCAAGCTAGTACCGAAAAGCCGCTGGTTCGCCAGCGGCTTTTTTTTATGCCCCGGGATTGCTTCCGCAATGCCACCGCCTGCTGCAGGCCAAGGGTAGCTCGCCGTCTCGCTCCCCTGCACGCACAGCACGCCAAACGGCCACCTGCCTGCCGTGATGGGCAGTGCGAAGTGGCGCACAAGCCCATCGCCGCATTGCTCCTGCGCTGCTTGACCGCGCGATCTGGTCTTGACGTGATCTGAATACGGCAGCCTCTAGGGTGACCACATTGGTCCAACCTAGGAGAGTGCAATGAAGCTGTTTGTCCCCGTACTGACCGCAGGCTTGGTGCTGGCGCTGGCTGGCTGCAATGACCGTAACGCCGAGCAGGCCAAGCAGGACGCAGCCGCCGCTGCAGACCATGCCGCAGAAGCGGCCAAGAACGCAGCCGAATCCGCTGCCGACGCAACCCGTGATGCCGCCGACCAAGCTGCGGCCGCAACCCGCAACGCCGCCGCCGAATCGCAGCAGGCATTGGACAATGCCGCCGACGCCACGGCCAAGGCTGCAGACGATGCCTCCGTCGCGGCCAAGGACGCCGCTGCCGATGCCAGCGCAGCTACCGCCGACGCGGCGCAGAAGGTTGCCGACCACGTCCACGATGCGGCCAAGCAAGCGCGCGAAAAAGCAGACGCCGCCAAGCATTGATAGACTTCGTCACGCAGCTGTCATGCCAATGACGGCTGCGTGACGCTCGCGCTGGATGCGTGATGCCACAGGGGGCCGGATGCACACCACATCCGGGCAGGCATGTGATCACGCACGCGTAGGCAGCACGTGCGTATCACCTCGATCATGCAATCAAGGGCCGGATGCGGAAACACACGGGTAGCAAATTCGCGCTGATATTTTCGGCGCTGGTGTTCGTCGCCATTGGCGTCGGTGTATTCATTGGCGCACGCAGGTTCATCGCCGATGCACGACTGGTCGCCCATACCCACGAAGTCATCAGCCGGATTGATGAAATCCAATCGATGGTGTTGGATGCAGAGTCTGCCGAGCGCGGCTACCTGCTGACCGGCAGCCAGGCCTACCTGCTTGACTACCAGGTCAGCGTGGAACGGCTGCCGCTGCTGCTGGGCAGCTTGTCCAAGTCGATCCCCGACAATCCCGATCAGGCGCGCAATGCAATCAAGCTCAACGAGCTGGTGAACCGACGCCTGCAGCAGATCCAGCATGTCGTCGACATCTACGACAGCCAAGGCCTGGAGGCCGCACGCGCGGCGATCAACCAGAGCGCCTTCCGCACCACCAGCGCGATCCGTGAACAGGTGCGGACCATGGTCGAGGAAGAACACGAGCGACTGGTGGACCGCGCCGCCAGTTCGCGCCGCAGCGCCGACCTGCTGCTGGGGCTCGCCTTTGCCGGCATCCCCTTTGGCTTGGCCGTGGTCGCATCGGTCTACGGCATCCTGCTGTCCGAGCTGCGCCGCCGCACCCGCGCCGAAAAGCGTGCAGCCAGCGCCAGCCAGCAACTGGCGGGCAACCTGGAACAGATCGAACGTTCCAGCGCCGACCTGCAGACCCTGGGTCGCTATACCGGCCTGCTGCAGAGCTGCGCCAACCCGGAAGAAGCCCTGGAAATCAGCGCGCGCACGCTGGAAGCACTGATGCCCAATGTCGCCGGCTCGGTCTATCTACTGCGTGCCTCCAATGATCGTGTCGAGAACATCGTCAGCTGGGGCAAGCCCTTGGTGGAAACCAGCGCCTTCCTGCCGCCCAGCGATTGTTGGGCGATCCGGCGTGGGCAACCGCATGTCATCGATGACCTGCTGCGCGATGCCAGTTGCCCGCATATCAGCCGGCCTGAGCACGGTCAAAGTGTGGCCACCGCCTGCATCCCGATGTCGGCACAAGGCGTGCAGATTGGTTTCCTGTTTCTTTCCGGTGCCGGCCCCGGCCCGCTGCCACGCTTGAACATCGCCGAATCGGCGGTGGAGCAGTTGTCGCTTGCACTGAGCAACCTGCGCCTGCGCGAGTCACTGCGCCTGCAGTCGATCCGTGACCCGCTGACCGGGCTGTACAACCGGCGCTATCTGGAAGAATCACTGACCCGCGAAATCGCCCGCTGCGGTCGCCGCGACTTCCCGCTGTCGGTGATCATGCTGGATGTGGATCACTTCAAGCAGTTCAACGACACCCACGGTCACGGCGGTGGCGATGCATTGCTTGCAGCCGTCGGCCAACTGTTGGTCTCGCGTCTGCGCGGCGAAGACATCGCCTGCCGCTATGGTGGCGAGGAGTTCACCGTGATCCTGCCCGAGTCGGACAGCAGCAATGCCCTGCGCCAGGCCGAGGAACTGCGTCTTGCGCTGTCGCAGATGAGCGTGCCGTTCTCCGGCAAGACGCTGCCGCCGATCACCATCTCGCTGGGCGTGGCCACGTATCCGGTTGATGGCGTGGCTGGCCTCACCCTCCTGCGCAAGGCCGATGCCGCGCTGTACCGGGCCAAGCGCAGCGGCCGCAACCAGGTGCTGCGCTTCGACCCGGCACTGGATGGCGCCGGCTGATCAAGCCTGCGGCAAGGCGCGCGCCAGAATGTCCGCAAACGGCATTGCTGCCTGCAGCACGCCGTAGACACCGGCCGCGCGCGGCAGCCGTGATTGTGCGTACAGCGCCGCCAGCGGGCTGTCCGCGCGCAGTAGCGCCGCTGCCTGCAGCAACACCGCTATATCGCTGACCAGTGTGCGCGCATCAGCTTGGGCCAGCTCGGCGCCCTGCAGTTGGCGTAACGCGGCCTCAAGCGCGCGATCAAAGTCGTCGTTGCGACCGGCAACCTGCTGCAACTCGGTCAGCAAGGCCACACGCGTTTCTGGTTCGCGCTGCAAGGCACGCAGCACATCCAGGCACTGCACATTGCCGCTGCCTTCCCAGATCGAGTTCAGCGGCGCCTGCCGGTACAGCCGCGGCAGCATTGACTCTTCCACATAGCCGGCGCCGCCCAGGCATTCCTGCGCCTCGTTTACGAAGCCTGGCGCGCGCTTGCATATCCAGAATTTTCCGATCGCCGTGCCGATCCGTGCGAAGGCAGCTTCATGTGCATCCAGCGGCGCGCCATCGACGGCGCGCGCCACGCGCATCGCCAAGGTGGTCGCAGCCTCCGATTCGATTGCAAGATCGCTCAGCACATTCGCCATCAACGGATGCTCGACCAAAAGCTTGCCGAAGCTGCGCCGGTGCCGTGCATGATGCAGCGCCTGCGCGAGGGCCATGCGCATCTGCGCAGCCGAACCCAGCATGCAATCCAGCCGGGTCAGCATCACCATCTCGATGATGGTGGCCACGCCGCGCCCTTCTTCGCCAACGCGCCGCGCCCAGGCACCGCAGAACTCCACTTCGCTGGAGGCATTGGCCCAGTCGCCGAGCTTGTCCTTCAGGCGCATCAGATGGAAGTTGTTGCGCCGCCCGCAGGCCAGCCGGCGTGGCATCAGGAAACAGCTCAGTCCGCCCGGTGCCTGCGCCAGCACCAGCCAGCCATCGGACATCGGCGCGGAGAAGAACCACTTGTGCCCGACCAGGCTGTACTCGCCCTCGCCCGCCAACGGCGTCGCCAGGGTGGTATTGCTGCGCACATCGGAACCGCCCTGCTTCTCGGTCATGCCCATGCCGACGGTGATGCCGGGCTTGTCGCCGATGGGCAGATCACGTGCGTCGTAGAACGGAGCGGCCGCCTTGTCGGCCCATTCCGCCAACGCAGGCTCGTGCCGCAACACCGGCACGGCGGCGTGGGTCATGGTCAACGGGCAACTGGTACCCGCCTCGGCCTGATGGTGCAGATAGCTCAAGGCCGCACGCGCGACATGCGCGCCGGGCTGCGCCGAGCGCCAGGACAGCCCGGCAACACCACGGGTCTTCGCCGTGGCCATCAAGCGGTGATACGCCGGATGGAAATCGACGGTATCGATCCGGTTGCCCTGCGCGTCATGCGTGCGCAGCAGCGGCCGCTGGCGGTTGGCATCGAAGCCGATCCGGTACAGCTCGCCACCGGCCAGCACGCCGTAGTGCTGCACTGCCCGCGTGAAGGCCTCCGCGCCTTCGCGTTGCACGCACTGCTGCAAGGCCAGGTCGTCGTGCCACAGATCACGCTCTGCAAACGGCGGCGGCTGGTTGTCGACGACGTGGGTTTCAAACGGAGGCGGCTGCGGCAACATGGCGACGACTCGGGGGGGACCGTCCTTGATTCTGCCGCAAGCGCCCTGCGCCCGCGCGCTGCTCAGCGTTTCTGCGCGACCTCGGCCAACGCAGCGATGAATTCATCCTGCAGCGCGAGCTTGCCGAACAGGCCATGCTGGGTGCCGCTCAGCACCCGCAGCATATGGCCACGACCGCCGGGCATGCGCCCCATCGGCTTGAACAGCAGGTCGCGGCCATTGGCGATCCAATCGTGGTCGGATTGGAAGATAGGCGTCAGCCAGCGGCTCCAGAACTGGTACAGCCACACATGCGCCTTGCGCTGGTGCTGGTAACGCGCCAATGCGGCATCAATGCTCTGCTCCGCGCGCAAGGCATCGCGCAGTGCCATCGCATCCATCAACGCCATGTTGACGCCCTGCCCCAGCTGCGGACTCATCGAGTGCGCCGCGTCACCGGCCAATACCAGGCGGCCGCGGTACCAGCGGTCCATCACCGCATCGCGATAGCTTGCGCGGGCCAGCTGCGCCTGCACGCTGACCCCAGCCAGGCGCTCGCGCGCTTCCGGCCATAGCGTGGCGATCTCATCCAGCCACGGTTCCAGCCCGTCGCGCTCCCAGGCCTGGAAACCGTCGCGCGGCAGGCTCCAGAAGAAGCTCAGGCGCTGTTCGTTGTCGCCCGGTCGTGTGCCCACGGGCAGCAGGCCGATCATCTTGCGCGCGGCCACGTAGCGCTGGCGCAGCTCATCGCCATGCTGCCAATCACCACGCGGCAGCAGGCACCACAGCGCCCCCCAGGGGTAAACGCGATCCAGCTTGGTGCCCTGCACCTGCGCGCGCAGGCCGGAGCCCGAACCGTCGGTGGCGATCACCAGGTCGAACGGGCCGTGCCAACGCCCGTGCTGGTCCTGTACGCGCTGCAGGGATTCATCGATGGCGCTGATATGGCTGTCCACATGCAGCGACGGGCCGGCATCCCAGGCCGCATCCAGCAGCGAGAACAGCGCCCCGCGCTGCATGCCAACGCCGCACAGTTGCGCGTCCAGCCCGGCGTAAGTCATGTCCATCACCGCGCGTCCACACGGGGTCTCGCCGTACAGGCGGCGCACCACCGCGCCGTACTCCAGCACCTGCGGCATCAACTGCATCTGCCACAGCGCCTGCAGGCCACTGGGCTGTAGCAGGAAGCCCGCGCCTACCGGTCCAGGGGTCGCCGCCTGCTCGAAAACCTGCACACGGTGTCCGTCGCGCGAGAGCAGCACCGCCAGTGCCTGACCGGCCGTGCCATAGCCGACGATGGCGATATCCAGTGTCTTGCTCATTGCAGTCCCTCCCTGGGCCGACTGCCATTGCTAAAAAAAAAACCCCGCCGAAGCGGGGTTCTTCCGCACAACCGGGTGGATCACTCGGCCGGCGTGATGTTCGAAGCCTGGGCACCCTTCGGGCCCTGGGTCACGTCATAGCTGACGCGCTGGCCTTCCTGCAGGCTGCGGAAGCCCTTGGAATTGATCGCGGAGAAGTGCGCGAAGACATCGGCGCTGCCGTCCTCCGGTGAGATGAAGCCAAATCCCTTGGCGTCGTTGAACCACTTGACGGTACCGTTCGGCATGGTGATGCGAGACCTTGTTCGATGAATGGATTGATGCACGCTGAATGAGGCGTACTGGCGGAGTATGCAAACCTTAAGCCGGGATGACAATCACCCCCGGGCCAATTCACCCACCAAAGTCGGCAAACCGGACGAAGCTGCCTCCACATTCGCCAAAACCTCGGCCATGGTGATCTCCTCGGCATCGCCACAGCCAGCGGCCCAGTTGGCGACGATCGCCAGACAGGCGTACTCCAGCCCCAATTCGCGCGCCAGCCCGGCTTCGGGCATGCCGGTCATGCCGACCAGATCGCAGCCATCACGGCGCATCCGCGCGATCTCGGCATTGGTTTCCAGACGCGGGCCCTGGGTGGCGCCGTAACAGCCGCCGTCCTGGATGGCCACGCCCTTGGCCTTGGCCGCCGCCAGCACCTTGGCACGGAACGACGGCGTGTAGGGGTGGCCAAAGTCCACATGCAGGACCTCGCTGCCTTCCTCCTCGCTGAGGGTGGAAATCCGACCCCAGGTGTAGTCGATCAACTGGTCCGGGCAGGCCAGTACGCGCGGGCCGAAGTCCTCACCAATGCCGCCCACCGTGTTCAAGGCCAGCACCCGGCTTGCGCCCAGCTGCTTGAGCGCAGCCAAGTTGGCGCGGTAGTTGATCTTGTGCGGCGGAATTGAATGGCCTTCGCCATGCCGGGCAAGGAACGCCACGCGCTGGCCGTTCAGCAGGCCAACCCGGACCGGGCCCGAGGGGGCGCCGTAGACGGTTTTCACTTCATGGGTCTGGACTTCATCCAGCGCGGCCAGCTTGTACACGCCGGTGCCGCCAATAACGGCCAGGGCGATAGGTTCCATGCTCATTCCTGATGTTCTCGTTGGGCACGCGCAAGCCACGCCCTTGGCGTGGCCCAGCCGCGATCAGACCGAAAGCCGATGGCAAGCATCGGCCGCCGGTATTACTGCTTCATAGCGTAGATGGCCGGCAGCGAACGCAGCGATTCGTTGACGTCCATGCCGAAGCCGAACACGAAGCGGTCCGGCAGTTCGATACCGGAGTAGTCGGCCTTCACGCCCGGCAGGCAACGGTCGTGCTTCTTCACGGTCAGCACGGCAATACGCACGTCGGTCGCGCCCTGCTCCAGGCACCATTCGCGCACACCCTGCAGGGTGAAGCCTTCGTCCAGGATGTCGTCGACCAGGATCACCCGGCGGCCGAACAGGGCCGACACCGGGCGGTGCTTCCAGACCAGCTCACCGCCGGTCTCGCCGTGGTAGCGCGAGGCCTGCATGTAGTCGAACTGCGCGTCCTGACCGCGCGCACCCAGCTCCAACGCCAACTGGCCGGCGAACGGCAGCGCACCGTTCATGATCGAGATGAACACCGGCACTTCGCCCTTGTAGTCACGCGCGATGGCGTCGGCGATGCCGGCGATGGCGGTGTCGATGGTGGGACGGTCGACCAGCAGGTCGGCCTGGGCCACGGCTTGTTCAAGAGTGAGTTTGGACATCAGGCGGTTCTTCCAAGGTTTTCAAACAGATGATTACGGGTATCAGTATGGCGGGCATCGGCCAGCAGGCCGCCCCAGCCCATCGCCCCACGGCCGATCAGGCTCAACAGGGCGGCGGTATTCAAGCTGCGGCCGGTCACGGCCTGCAGTGATTCTTCGACCAGTTCCGGGTGGCACACCAGCACCACGTCGCAGCCGGCATCCAGGTGCGCATCGACGCGGGCCTTGACCCCACCGGCAGCGAACGAGGCCGCCATGCCGATATCGTCAGAGAACACCACGCCCCGGAAGCCCATCTGCTCACGCAGGATCTGGTTGATCCAGCGCGGCGAGTAGCCTGCCGGTTCCGGCGCCACCTGCGGGTAGATCACGTGCGCCATCATCACCGCATCGGCGCCAGCAGTGATGCCGGCCCGGAACGGTATCAGGTCGTGCGCTTCAATTTCTGCCAGGGGCCGCGGGTCCACCGCGGTGTCCACATGGGTGTCCTCTCGGACCGTGCCATGGCCGGGGAAATGCTTGAGCGTGGCGGCCATGCCGACCGAATGCATGCCGCGCACATAGGCAGCGGTCAAGGCGGCGACGACCTGCGGGTCTTCGCCAAAGGCACGGTTGCCGATGGCCAGGTTGCCATGGCCCACGTCCACCACCGGCGCGAAGCTCAGGTCCAGGCCACTGGCGCGGATTTCACTGGCCATCAGCCAGGCGTGCTGCTCGGCCAGGGCCAGGGCGCCGTCCGGGTCGCTCGCATACAGCTTGCCGAAGCCTTCCAGCGGCGGCAGATCTGCATAGCCCTCGCGGAAACGCTGCACGCGCCCGCCTTCCTGGTCCACGCTGATCAGCAGCGGACGTGCGGTGGCAGCGCGGATCGCCGCGGTCAGCTCCACCACCTGCGTCCGCGAGGCGAAGTTGCGCTTGAACAGCACCACCCCGGCCACGGCGTCGTGCTGCAGCCAGTCACGCTCCTGGGCAGTCAGTTCGGTGCCGGCAACGCCGATCAAAAGCATGCAAGGACTCCAATCCACCGCAGACTGCGGCGTAGCGGAATATTGTCGCAGATGGCGCCCGCCGCGTCAGAGCCTGCGTTCAGACGCTGCAACCATCCGGGCCGCAGGCCTGTTCATCCGGGCTGCCAGCTCCCTGCGGCGCCTGCTCGGCGGCGATCTTGCGCAGCACGTCGGCAAACACTTCTGCCGGCTGGCCGCCCTGCACCGCGTATTGGCCATTGATGACGAAGGTCGGCACCGACTGGATGCCCAGCGCCTGCGCCTGGCCGATGCCGGCCTGGACCTGGGCCAGCCCCTCGTCCGAGGCCAGCATCGCCTGCACGCGTTCGGCCGGGATGTCGCCCGCCGCGGCGGCAGCAATCAGCACCTGGGGATCGGCCAGGTTGCGGCCTTCGGCGAAGTGCGCACGGAACAGCGCCTCACCGACCTGTTCCTGCACCCCATACTGACCTGCCAGCCACATCAGCCGATGCGCCAGCAAGGTGCTGACCTTGACCTGGCCCTTGCCGAAATCCATCGGCAGGCCTTCGGCCTGGGCGGCGCCCTGGGTCTGCGCCAGCATCTGCCGGGTACGTTCGGCGCCGCCGAATTTGGCAGCGTAGGCCTCCAGCAGCGGCATCGGGGTGGTATCGGCATCAGGATCGAGCAGGAACGGATGCCAGCGCACCTCGATATCGGGCACGTCGGCGCCCAGCAGCTCAAGACCGCGCTGGAAGCGGTGCTTGCCAATCCAGCACCAGGGGCAGACCACGTCGGACCAGATATCGATGCGCATGAGGGTTCCTAATATCAATGTAGTGCCGAGCCACGCTCGGCAGGGGCTTCACAAGCAAACCCTGTAGTGCCGAGCCATGCTCGACTGAAGCTCTACCGGTAATGGCTCTGCCCAGCATGGCTCGGCACTGCAGGGTTTGCTTGTGAAGCCCCTGCCGAGCATGGCTCGGCACTACAGGCAATTCACAACTGGGTGTACGGCCTGGATGCCAAGGCCAGATTGTAATAACGCAACTCATCGGTGACTTCGGCACCGGCCCAGTCGGGCTTGGCGAACACCTGGTCGGCGCTCTCCAGCTCCACTTCGGCCACCACCAGTCCGGCGTTGTCGCCGAGGAACTCGTCCACTTCCCACAGCAGGCCGTCGTGCTGGACCAGATACCGGCGTTTGTCGATCAGGCCGCCAACACACAACGCCAGCAGCTCACGCGCCTCGCTCACCGGCACCGGGTACTCGAACTCCTGGCGGGTGTGGCCGAGCTCGCGCGACTTGATGTTCAGGTAAGCCTCGTCGCCCTGGATGCGGACCCGCACCGAGGCCTTCTGCGCGCCACTGTCCATCGCCGCCGTATCGTTGATATAGCCCTGCGCCATCGGGATGACGGCGTGCGCAGCAGCACGCCAGTCATCGCTGGTGACGAGGAACTTGCGTTCGATCTCGATACCCACCGCTTACCTCTTCTCGAAGACAGCAATGCTTTCCACATGCGCGGTGTGCGGGAACATGTCCATCGCGCCAGCTGATACCAGGGTGAAACCGCGCTCGTTGACCAGGTAACCGGCGTCGCGCGCCAGCGAACCCGGATGGCAGCTGACGTAGACGATGCGTTTGAACTGGTCCAGCGGCAACTGCTTGAGCACATCGATCGCCCCCGAACGCGGCGGGTCGAGCAGCAGCTTGTCGAAGCCCTGCTTCATCCACGGCGCTTCGCTCTGATCCAGGGTCAGGTCGGCGGCATGGAACTCGGCGTTGGCCAGACCGTTGCGCTCGGCGTTTTCCTTGGCGCGCGCGACCAGCCCGGCCTCGCCTTCCACGCCGACCACTTCGCGCACGCTGCGCGCCAGCGGCAGGGTGAAGTTGCCCAGTCCACAGAACAGGTCGAGCACCCGCTCATCTGGCTGCGGATCCAGCAAGGTCAGCGCATGCGCGATCATCTGCTGGTTGAGCTTGGCGTTGACCTGGATGAAGTCCAGCGGACGGAATGCCAGTTCCACATCCCACTGCGGAAGCGCAAAGGACAGCGCAACGCCTTCGGCCGGCCACAGCGGAGCCACGGTGTGCAGGCCACCCGACTGCAGGTAGATCGCGAAGCCGTGCTCCTGGCCGAATGCGATCCACGCCTGCTTGTCAGCATCACTGAGCGGCTGCAGATGGCGCACGGTCAGGGCGATGGCCGCATCACCAGCGATGAATTCGATCTGTGGGATGTCGCGCTTGCCGTCCAGCGTCTCGATGAAGGTGGACAGTACGCCCACTTTGCTGCCGATCTCCGGGATCACCGTCAGGCACTGCGACAGATCGGCGACAAAGCGCGGATCCAGCTCGCGGAAACCAACCAGCGTCTTGTCCTTCTTCTCGACGCGGCGTACCGAGAAGCGGCCCTTGCGGCGATAGCCCCAGCTGTCGCCCACCAGCGCCGGCAACACCTCGCCCGGGCTGACGTGGCCGATGCGGGTCAGGTTGTCGGTCAGCACCTGCTGCTTGGCCACGATCTGCTGCGACTCCTCCAGGTGCTGCAACACGCAACCAGCACACACGCCGAAATGCGGGCAGCGCGGCTCGACGCGGTGCGGCGAGGCCTTGAGCACTTCGACCGTCTTGGCCTCATCAAAATGACGGCTCTTGCCGGTCTGCTCGGCCATCACCGTCTCCTGCGGCAGCGCGCCGCTGATGAAGGTGACCTTGCCACCCTCGCCTTCACGGCGTGCAACGCCACGGCCGTCGTGGCTCAGGTCGAGGATGTCGGTCTGGAACGGGGTCTTGTCTATGCGGGGGGATCTGGATCGGGCCACGTGGCAACAGGCTGCGGGCAAAAGGGCGGCCATTGTCGCAGATGCTTAACGTGAACACCCCGATCACTTGCAGATCGCAGCGCCATCGCTAATATGCGGGCAGTAGCTGACATGGAGGCAGCAGATGAATACGCATCACCAAGGAAACCTGCCGCGCCTGTTGTTGGTCGAGGACGACATGACCAGCCAGGGCTTCTTCCAGTTTGTACTGGAATCGCTACCGGCCAAGGTTGATATCGCCGAATCATGTGCCAGCGCGCTGCGCTTGGCACAGAGCGGCACCTACGACCTGTGGCTGCTCGATGTGAACCTGCCTGACGGCAACGGCGCCAACCTGCTGCGTAGTCTGCGTGAACGCCATCCGCACACCATTGCACTGGCGCATACCGCAGATACCAGCCAGGAAATGCAGACGACGCTGCAACAGGCCGGTTTCCACGAAACCCTTGTCAAACCGATCAGTCGCGATGCGCTGCTCAAAAGCGTGCGCCGTGCGCTGAGCAGGTCCACAGCAAAAACCGATGGCAACGTTGCCGAGGCTGCCCTGGATTGGGACGAATCCGCCGCAATGAATGCCTTGAACGGGCAGCAGGCGCATGTACGTGCACTGCGCGAACTGTTCCTGTCCGAGTTACCCGGCACCCGCGATGCGGTCAGCCATGCACTTGAAGAACATGACGACAAAGCCCTGCATGCACAGCTGCACAAACTGCAGGCCAGCTGTGGTTTTGTTGGTGCCTCGCGCTTGGCGGTTGCAGTGCGCCAGCTGAATCACGATCCGGCATCGATGCAGGCGCGGCAACAATTCGGCAGCGCTGTCAGCGCCCTGCTTCGCTGATCAGATGTAGTGCCGAGCCATGCTCGGCAGGGGCTCTACCGGGAAACATCTTGCCGAGCATGGCTCGGCACTACGGTTGCGAACGGGCCAGTTCACCCAGCATTTCCCAGGATTTGAGTCCGCGACCGCCAAGGTGATGCAGCAGTACTGCACGCATCTGCAGGCGCAGGCTGGCGACATCGCTGCTGCCTGGCTGTTGATCCCCGGCCAATGCCAGCAGCGCGCTGCCGGTAGCCAGCGTGCGCCGCTCGTTGCTACTACGTTCGCTGAGCAATCGAAGCGGTCCCTGCAACGGATCCAGCCGATAGCGTCCAGCCGGATCGATGGGCTCACCGTCGGCGCCGCAACTCCAGTCAAGACCAAAGCCCAATGCGTTGAGCAGGTCACGCTCGAAGCGCCGCAGTGACCACGCCAACGCATCAGGCTGATCAAGCTGCCCGCGCAACTCGCCGTAAGCCACATACAGCTCAGGCAACGGGTCCTGCCGCGGCGTCAAGCGCATCACCAGTTCATTGATATAGAAGCCGGCCAGCATCGCGTGGCCGTGTAGACGCGGCGCCACGTCCTGACTCTCGGCGCGGCGCAGCTGCGCCAACTCACCGGTTTGCCGTGCGTCAAAGCGAATCGCCTGCAGCGGCTGCAAGGCTGCACGCAACGCCTGCTTCTTCGGCCCTTGCACGCCGCGTGCGAGCAGACCCAAACGGCCGTGCTCCAGACTCAGCACCTCGACCAGCAGACTGGTTTCGCGCCAAGGCCGGGCATGCAGCACGTAAGCGGGCTGGTCTTCGATGCGCATCTAAGGCGGGGAATCGGGAATGGAGAAACGGGAGTTGGAATCGCCGGTCACCGTGATCTGGGCAGCCCTCTTCAGGCTCCCGGGCGCCCGACCTTCACTGCAAAACTGCGCCGTCGCAGCGAAGGCCTTCATCGCGCAACCTGACCTGTCACATCGTCAGGCAACAGCCGGGGTCGCAAGTTGCAGCAGAACCAGGCAGTTTCCATTCCCGATTCTCTACTCCTGATTCCCGGGTGGAAACTTACTGCTCGCCGTAACCAAAGGCCTTCAGCGCGGCCTCGTCATCGGACCAGCCTTCACGTACGCGCACCCAGGTTTCCAGGAACACCTTGGCACCGAACAGACGCTCCATCTGCAGACGCGCCTTGGCACCAATTTCCTTCAAGCGGGTGCCGCCCTTGCCAATGACAATCGCCTTCTGGCCTTCGCGCTCGACCCAGATCACCGCGCCGATACGCAGCAGCGCGCCGTCTTCGGCGAAGCGTTCGATTTCCACGGTGGTGGCGTACGGCAGTTCTTCGCCAAGCTGGCGCATCAGCTGCTCGCGGACCAGCTCGCCGGCGAGGAAGCGCTGGCTGCGGTCGGTGATTTCGTCTTCGCCGAACATCGGCGGGCCTTCCGGCACCAGCCCGATCAGGTCACGCACCAGCGCGTCCAGACCATTGCGCTTCAGCGCCGAGATCGGATGCACGGCGGCGAATTCGCGGCCGACGGTGATCTCCTGCAGGAACGGCAGCAGCGCGCCCTTGTCCTTCAGCCGATCAACCTTGTTGACGATCAGCACCACCGGCACGCCTGCATCGCTCAGCACGTTGAACGCGAGGGTGTCTTCTTCGTCCCAGCGACCGGCTTCGATCACCAGCAAGCCAACGTCCACGCCTTCCAGCGAGGCACGCGCGGCACGGTTCATGACCCGGTTCATCGCGCGCTTCTGCTGGCGATGCAATCCGGGGGTATCGACCAGCACCAGCTGCCCTTCCGGGTAGGTGGCGATGCCGAGCAGACGGTGGCGGGTAGTCTGCGGACGGTTGGAGACGATGCTGACCTTGGCGCCGACCAGGGCGTTGGTCAGGGTCGACTTGCCAACGTTGGGGCGGCCAATGACCGCGACGCTGCCACAGCGATGAGAGGAGGTGTCGTTCACTTGGAATCCAATTGCTCTATTGCGGCGGCTGCCGCCTGTTGTTCGGCCAGCCGTCGCGAAGTGCCTTCGCCTTCGGTACTTACGGCGGGGTCAGCCACGCAACAGCGCACATGGAAGTGCTTGGCGTGGTCGTCGCCGGTCTCCGATACCAGCTCGTATACCGGCAGGGTCTTCTGCCGGGCCTGCAACCATTCCTGCAGGCGTGTCTTGGGATCTTTCTCGGGCTTGCCTGCCGGCACCGCCGACAGCGAGGCCTCGAACCACGGCATTATCCGCTCGCGGCAGGCTTCAAAACCGGCGTCCAGATAAATGGCGCCAACCACGGCCTCGAAGGTGTCGGCGAGGATGGAGTCGCGGCGATGGCCGCCTGACTTCATCTCACCCGGGCCCAGGGTAAGCCGGTCACCCAGCTGCAGCGTACGTGCAATCACCGCCAGCGCGCTTTCGCAGACCAACGCCGAGCGGGCGCGGGTCAGCGCGCCCTCGTCCGCCTTCGGCCAACGGGTGAACAATGCCTCGGCAATCAACATGTTGACGATGCTGTCGCCGAGGAACTCCAGGCGCTCGTTATGCGGCGCGCCGGCACTGCGATGGGTCAGGGCCTGCTTCAGCAGACCCTGGTCCTTGAATGGATGACCGATCAGGTCACCCCGTTGGAACGTCTTATTGAGCACTGCCTGAGGTGAAATCCTGGGAGTTTGTGAAATTGCCTACGATGTCCAGATTGCCGATCAGCGGCTTGCGAACCTCATAGGTCACGTTCATCCGCCAACCACCGTCGGTGCGTTCGAACTTGATGTTGTCGCGCTTGACCGTGTCGGAGTAATTCATATCCATGCGCTTGAAAAACGCCTGGGTGGCGGTCGAAGGATTGAATTCTCCGGTCGACTCGTTGGCCATCGATTTCATCGCCACCTTGATCGAGTAGAACTCCTGGTACATCGGGAACAACTTCATGCCGATGTAAAGCCCGAAGCCCACCACCGCCAACACCATCAGGAACGAGGTCAGCGTCATACCTGCTTGCTTGTGCTTCATTGCGATCTCCCCAGAAACGCGTTGTCCACTCACTGAATGCCCGCCCCGATACGCGACGGTTCGAAACTACCCTTGCAGAACCAGCCTTCACAGTTCAGCCAGATCAGGAACGCCTTGCCACGCAGATTCTCTTCCGGCAGGAAGTGGGTCTGGGTCCAGAAGCGACTGTCCTCGCTGTTGTCGCGATTGTCACCCATCACGAAGTACTGGCCTTCCGGCACCACCCAGTCGCCCTGGCCCCGCGGGTCGGCACGACCCAGCAGCTCCAGCACGGTATGGCTGCGGCCCGGCAGCTGCTCGGTCAGCAGCGAGGCACCGGTCATTTCCGCACCCGGACCCTTGCCAACGTACTCGCCGCGGTCTTCGTAGACCATCGGCACGCCGTTGATCGACAAGGTGTCACCGTGGAAGCCGATGCGGTCACCCGGCAGGCCGATCACGCGCTTGATCCAGTTCTGGTCCGGCGCATGCGGCGGCTTGAACACCACCACGTCACCGCGCTTGGGCTCGGCTACCGGGATGATCTTGGTATTGGTGATCGGCAGGCGGAAGCCGTAGGAGAACTTGTTGACCAGAATGAAATCGCCGATCAGCAGGTTGGGCATCATCGAGCTGGAGGGGATCTTGTACGGCTCGGCCACGAAGCTGCGCAGGATCAACACCACCGCCAGCACCGGGAAGAACGCGCGCGAGTAATCCACCACCGCCGGCTCTTCGCTGTCCAGCAGGCTGGCCTTCTCGGCACGGCGCTTGCGCAGGTACAGCTTGTCCAGCAGCACCACCAGGCCCGAGCCCAGGGTCAGCACAACCAGGATGATTTCAAACCATTTCATTCAAGTTCCTTCGGAATGGGAATGGGGAATGGGGAGCAGGGAATCGCGCAGTCCAAAGCGGGTCCGCTCTGCCATTACGACTCCCCATTCCCTACTCTCGATTCACTGTTACTTGTCCATCTGCAGCACAGCAAGGAAGGCTTCCTGTGGGATCTCCACGCGGCCCACCTGCTTCATGCGCTTCTTGCCTTCCTTCTGCTTCTCCAACAGCTTCTTCTTACGCGAAACGTCGCCACCATAGCACTTGGCCAGCACGTTCTTGCGCATGGCCTTGACCGTGGTACGGGCGATGATCTGCGCGCCGATCGCGGCCTGGATGGCCACGTCGAACATCTGCCGGGGAATCAGGTCCTTCATCTTCTCGCACAGCTCGCGGCCACGGCGATCGGCGTGGCTGCGGTGGGCGATCAGCGACAGGGCGTCGACCTTGTCGCCGTTGATCAGTACGTCCAGGCGCACGAACGGGCCGGCCTCGAAGCGCACGAAGTGGTATTCCAGCGAGGCGTAGCCACGGCTGACCGACTTGAGCTTGTCGAAGAAGTCCAACACCACTTCGGCCATCGGCAGCTCATAGCTGATCTGCACCTGGCTGCCCATGTAGTTGATGCCGATCTGGCTGCCGCGCTTCTCTTCGCACAGCTTGATGATGCTGCCGATGTATTCCTCGGGGGTGAGGATGTTGGCGCGGATGATCGGCTCGCGGATTTCTTCCACCTGGTTGACCGGTGGCAGCTTGGCCGGGTTGTCCATCATCACGATGGTCCCGTCGCTCTTGAGCACCTCGTAGATCACCGTCGGTGCGGTGCTGATCAGGTCGAGGTTGTACTCGCGCTCCAGGCGTTCCTGCACGATTTCCATGTGCAGCATGCCGAGGAAGCCGCAGCGGAAGCCGAAGCCCATCGCCTCGGAGCTTTCCGGCTCGAAGCGCAGTGCCGCGTCGTTCAGGCGCAGCTTGTCGAGGGCTTCGCGCAGGTCCGGGTAGTCCTCGGCATCGACCGGGAACAGGCCGGCGAACACGCGCGGCTGCATTTCCTGGAAGCCGGGCAGCGGCTCGGAAGCCGGATCGGCCTGCAGGGTCAGGGTGTCGCCAACCGGCGCGCCGTGCACGTCCTTGATGCTGGCGTTGATCCAGCCCACTTCACCGGCACGCAGCGCAGGCATTTCCTTACGCTTGGGGGTGAAGACGCCGACCTTGTCGACCAGGTGCCAACGGCCGGTGGACATGACCTGGATCTTGTCGCCGGCCTTGATCTGGCCCTGCATCACGCGCACCAGCGAGACCACGCCCAGGTAATTGTCGAACCAGGAATCGATGATCAGCGCCTGCAGCTTGTCACTGCCACGGTCGGCCGGCGGCGGGATGCGGTGCACGATGGCCTCCAGCACCTCCTCCATGTTCAGGCCGGTCTTGGCGCTGACGGCAACCGCGTCGGAGGCGTCGATACCGATCACCGCCTCGATCTCGGCCTTGGCGCGGTCGATATCGGCGGTCGGCAGGTCGATCTTGTTCAACACCGGCACCACTTCCAGGCCCTGCTCGATGGCCGTGTAGCAGTTTGCAACCGACTGTGCTTCCACACCCTGGGCCGCATCGACCACCAGCAGCGCGCCTTCGCAGGCGGCCAGCGAGCGGCTGACTTCATAGGAGAAGTCGACGTGGCCGGGGGTGTCGATGAAGTTCAGGAAGTAGGTCTGGCCGTTGCGGGCCGTATACGGCACCGACACCGACTGCGACTTGATCGTGATGCCACGCTCGCGCTCGATCGGGTTGTTGTCCAGGACCTGCGCTTCCATTTCGCGCGCGGTCAAACCGCCACACAACTGGATGATGCGGTCGGCCAGGGTGGACTTACCGTGGTCAACGTGGGCAATGATGGAGAAGTTGCGGATCATCCGCATCGAATCATGTGACATAGGTGGCGGCGGCGGCGCTGCGTCGTCAGGATAACGGGCCATTATCGCATGCCGGAGCCAAGCCCCGCACAGGGTTTGGCCAGCAGCTGAACGAAAGGAGCCGCCCGAAGGCGGCTCCCGTTGCTATCGCAAGGTCTGGCGGGCTTATTCGCCGGCGCGAACCGGGACGAAGGCGCTGTTGGCGCCGGCGCGGACCAGCAACATGACCACGTCACCCTTCTTGTAGCCGGCCAGCTCCCGGTTCAGGGCGGCAACGCTGCCCACCGGGGCGCGCCCGACCTGCAGCACCACCATGCCCGGGGCCAGACGCGCTTCACGCCCGGACCGGCTGTTGACGCCGGTGATACGCACGCCCTCGCCCGACTCCAGGCCGAGCTGACGACGCTCGGCGGCGGTGAGATCGGCCACTTCCAGGCCCAGCAGGGCGTTGGCACCGGCCTGCGGCTTGGCATCATCGCCAGCGGCGGCAGTGTTACCCGGCCGCGCCGCATCCTCAGCCAGCTCATTCAGGGTCACAGTGATCTCACGCGGCTTGCCTTCACGGATGATCCCCATCCGCACCCTGCTGCCCGGCGCCATCGCACCAATCATCGGCGGCAGCTCGCTGGCGTCATTGATCTGGGTGCCATTGACCGAGCGGATGACATCACCCACCTCGATCCCGGCCTTGGCGGCAGCACTATCGGCCACCATCTCATTGACCAGCGCACCACGGCTATCCGGCAGCTTCAGGCCTTCGGCGGCATCGGCAGTAACCGCACCGACCATCACTCCCAACTGGCCGCGACTGACCTTGCCGGTCTTCTTGATCTGCTCAACCGCATTCATCGCCAGATCGATCGGGATTGCGAAGCTGATGCCCATATAGCCGCCAGATGCGGAGAAGATCTGCGAATTGATGCCGACCACTTCACCGCGCGTATTCAGCAAGGGGCCGCCGGAGTTGCCCTGGTTGATCGCCACGTCGGTCTGGATGAACGGCACATAGCGCTGCTCGTTACCACCGGTATTGCGGCCAAGCGCACTGACGATGCCGGCAGTAACCGAATGGTCCAGGCCAAACGGCGAGCCGATCGCTACCACCCACTGCCCCGGCTTGAGCGTATTGGAGTCGCCCACCCGCACGGTCGGCAGGTTGCGGCCTTCGACCTTCAGCAACGCCACGTCGTACTGGGCATCGCTGCCGACCACCTTGGCGGTGAACTCGCGACGATCACTCAAGGTGATCTTGACCGACTCGGCACCGTCGATGACGTGGTGGTTGGTCAGCACATAGCCGTCATTGGAGATGATGAAGCCCGAACCCATACTGCGCCCACGCGGCCCGCTGTCCGGTCCTTGCTGGCCCGGCCCCGGCATCTGGAAATCCGGACCGAAGAAGCGGCGGAAGAACTCCGGCATCTGGTCCATGTCCGGGCCCTGCTGGGCAGCGCGCGGATTGCGGCGCGCGCCGATCACGGTATCGACCTTGACCACGCCCGGGCCGACCTGGTCGACCAGCTGGGTGAAGTCAGGCAGGCCCTGCACCAGCTGCGGCGCGGGGGCGGCACGGGCAGCGGTCGCCTGCGCCGCGGGCGCATCCGGTGCCGGGCTCTGCGCGCAGGCCACCAACGGCAGGGTCATCGCCAGCAGGCCAAACACCTTGTTTTGGATACGTGGGGTCATCAGCTTCGAGCCTCCAATTCAGTCAAAGCGGGAAAGAACAGCCAAGCCCGGTACGCCAGCCAACAGCGCACAAACCTGGAATCCGGGAAAAACCGGTCGCCCTGAGGCGGACGACCGGCAAGCAACACTCACTGACGCGGCAACAGCCTGCGCGACTCGGCATCGTCGGCACCCTGTGCCGGCATGCGCGGTTCAAACGGGTAGAACGTCGCCCCACCCTGCTCCTGCGCAGGGAAACTGGCGTTGAGCGCCCCCTGCGACAGCGAAGGTGCCACCGACGAGCGTGGCCACGGCCGTGCATGCAGTACACCATTGCCGGTGGCAAATGGGTCCTGGCGCAGCGCCGGGGTTGCCGGCAGTACCGGCGCGGAAGCAATCGCCCGCTGCGGCTCGACCATGCGTGCGGTACCGGCCCGCGCTGCCTGCTGGGTACGGGTCGCACTGCCGCGGCGGGCGCTGGCATCCTGTCGACGGGTCACGGCTGCAGCAACCGCAGGTGCCGCCGCAACCAGACCGGCGACATTGCCGGCATCAGCCGCGGTAGGGGCCGAAGGCTGCACAGGTGCGGGAGCAACTTCCGCCGTGGTCGCGATGACTGGCGTCGGTGCATTCGTTTCAGGCAGCTGTTCGCGGGCCATGAACAAGGCCACGGCAGCCACCGAGGCAGCCAGAGCGGCACCGCCGCCCCAACGCCGCCAACCTGTCCGCGCGGCACGTTGCGGCGCACGTTGTGCTGCGGTCGCAGCCACGAGCGGCCCATTCTGCAACGCATCCGCGTCCACGGCCTGACGCACGCGCGCACTGAAATCCAGGGGAGCCGGTGCGCAGGCCTGGCCGCGCATCACGTCGCCCAATACCTGCCAGCGCTCCTGGCAGGCCGAAAGCTCGCTGTCGTGCTCCAAGCGGCGCAGCATGAAGCGCGCCTCATCGGCAGCCAGCTCGCCATCCACCAACGCCGACAGCTGCTGGCGGTAGTGCAATTCGAATTTGTCCGGCGCAGCACCGGCCGACACCGGGTTACGGTCTTGCGGGTTCATACGCGACTCCGTTCACGGGTAGCGCTGGGGGTATCCAGCAAGGGACGCAGCTGTGTATCGATGGCCTCGCGGGCACGGAAGATCCGCGACCGCACAGTGCCGATCGGGCATCCCATTTTCTGCGCGATATCCTCGTAACTCATGCCTTCCACCTCTCGCAACGTAATGGCTGAGCGCAGCTCTTCGGGCAACGCATCAACCGCCTTCATCACGGTCTGTTCCAGTTCCTGGCGCATCAACTCACGCTCGGGCGTGTCGTTGTCGCGCAAGCGGACCCCACTGTCGAACTGCTCGGCGTCACCGATCTCGATGTCGTCGGTGGGGGGGCGCCGGTTGTGTGCTGCCAGGTAGTTTTTTGCGGTATTCACTGCGATCCGATGCAACCAGGTATAGAACTGGGCGTCGCCACGGAAATTCCCGAGCGCACGGTAAGCGCGCACGAAAGTGTCCTGGGCCACGTCCTGACATTCACTCCAGTCGGCGATGTAGCGCCCGATCAACGCGATGATCCGATGCTGGTACTTGCGTACCAACACATCGAACGCCGCGCTTTCGCCGCGCTGCACACGCCGGACCAGTTCCAGGTCCAGCTCCTGCGGTGTTTCAACCTCGGCCATAACGGGCCGCACTCCTGTCAGCCCAACCGACGTCGGGCAATAAGACCGCTGTTCGCGGCAAAAGTTCAGCACCCTGTCCCAGCGGCACCGCACCAGCTTTTAACTCCCGTTCGGCTAACCTGCAGGGGCGTTGACCAGATAAGCACAACACATTTCCTGACATTGGGATTTGACGGCAGGGAAACAACCTCTGGATCATAGCGGCCTTCTCCATACACAACCGGATGGAACGTCCCATGCTCTCAGGCTTCGACGGGCTCCGCTTCAATCATTGGCAAACCGAGCTGCGCGAGGATGGCGTGGCAGTGCTCAGCCTCGACCGCAAGGACAGCCCGGTCAATGCCATGTCGCAAGACGTGCTGCTGGAACTGGGCGACATCGTCGAGCGCCTGGCCATCGACCCGCCCAAGGGTGTGGTGGTGCGCTCGACCAAGGCAGCCGGCTTCATCGCTGGCGCCGACCTGAAGGAATTCCAGGAGTTCGACCGCCGCGGCACCGTCAATGACGCCATTCGCCGCGGCCAGAGCGTCTACCAGAAGCTGGCCGAACTGCCCTGCCCGACCGTCGCCGCGATCCACGGCCACTGCCTGGGCGGTGGCACCGAGCTGGCGCTGGCCTGCCGTTACCGCGTGGCCTCCAACGATCAATCCACCCGTATCGGCCTGCCCGAGACCCAGCTGGGCATCTTCCCGGGCTGGGGCGGCAGTGCACGCCTGCCACAGCTGGTCGGTGCGCCGGCGGCGATGGACATGATGCTGACCGGCCGCACCCTGTCGGCCTCGGCCGCGCGTGCTATCGGCCTGGTCGACAAGGTCGCCGCCCCGGCGGTGCTGGTCGATGCGGCCATCGCCTTGCTGCAGACCGGCCTGACCCGCCCGTTCAAGCAGCGTGCGACTGCCTGGGCCACCAATACCTTCCTGGCCCGCAAGATCCTCGCCCCGCAGATGGCCAAGCAGGTCGCACGCAAGGCCAAGAAGGACCAGTACCCGGCGCCCTACGCGCTGATCAGCACCTGGGAGCGCACCGGCGGCAGCCCGATCCAGAAGCGCCTGGACGCCGAGCGCCGCGCCGTGGTCAAGCTGGCCAGCAGCCCGACCGCGCGCAACCTGATCCGCATCTTCTTCCTGACCGAACGGCTCAAGGGCTTGGGCGGCAAGGACTCGGGCATCAAGCACGTGCACGTGGTCGGTGCCGGCGTGATGGGCGGCGATATTGCGGCCTGGGCGGCCTACAAGGGCTTCAACGTGACCCTGCAGGACCGCGAGCAGCGTTTCATCGACCCGGCCATGACCCGCGCGCAGGCGCTGTTCGACAAGAAGGTGCGCGATGAGAGCAAACGCCCGGAGGTGGCCGCACGACTGAAGGCCGATCTGGCCGGTGACGGCGTGGCGCAGGCTGACCTGGTCATCGAAGCCATCATCGAGAACCCGGAAGCCAAGCGTGCGCTGTACCAGACGCTGGAGCCCAAGATGAAGGCCGATGCGCTGCTGACCACCAATACCTCCTCGATCCCGCTGGTCGAGCTGCGTGACCACATCCAGCGCCCGGCACAATTCGCCGGTCTGCATTACTTCAACCCGGTCGCGCAGATGCCGCTGGTGGAGATCATCCACCACGACGGCATGGCGCCGGAAACCGAGAAGCGTCTGGCTGCGTTCTGCAAGGCGCTGGGCAAGTTCCCGGTGCCGGTGGCCGGCACGCCCGGTTTCCTGGTCAACCGCGTACTGTTCCCGTACATGCTGGAAGCCGCCACCGCGTATGCCGAAGGCATCCCCGGCCCGGTGATCGACAAGGTGGCGGTCAAGTTCGGCATGCCGATGGGCCCGATCGAGCTGCTGGATACGGTTGGCCTGGACGTGGCCGCAGGCGTGGGCAAGGAGTTGGCTCCCTTCCTCGGCCTGCAGATCCCGGCCGCACTGGCGACCGTCGAGCCGAACAAGCGCGGCAAGAAGGATGGCCAGGGCATCTACAAGTGGGAGAACGGCCGCGCGGTGAAGCCGGAGGTGGCCAAGGACTACCAGCCGCCGTCGGATCTGGAAGACCGCTTGATCCTGCCGCTGCTCAACGAGGCCGTGGCCTGCCTGCACGACGGCGTTGTCGCCGATGCCGACCTGCTCGATGCAGGGGTGATCTTCGGCACCGGTTTCGCCCCGTTCCGTGGCGGCCCGATCCAGCACATCCGCGCGACTGGTGTAGACGTATTGGTTGAGAAACTGAAGACCTTGCAGGCACGCCATGGCGACCGCTTCGCACCGCGCAATGGCTGGGAGATGCCAGAACTGCGTGAGCCGGTGGTTTGAGTTTTTAGCAGTTGACCTAATGAAAAACGGAGCCGAAAGGCTCCGTTTTTCATTCCACCTGTAGTGCCGAGCCATGCTCGGCAGTGGCCTTACCAGCAATAACCACCTTGTGGGAGCGGTGTAAGCCGCGAAGCCACAAATGAATCAGATCGCCAAGATCCCTGCAATTTCGGCGATGTCAGCTTCGCGGCTCACACCGCTCCCACAACCAACAAACAATGCTGATGGATCGCCGGTAGAGCCCCTGCCGCGCCTGGCGCGGCCCTACAGGTGGAATTAAAAAAGGGGCCGTTAGGCTGCGGTTTTGATTAGGGGAACTGGGTAAA
>NZ_JBRREG010000015.1:50000-57362 GCF_056760155.1 Stenotrophomonas sp. STEN022 | reverse complement strand
ACCTTCAGTAACTCGCGGACAAGCAGGTGCAGGAAGCCAATCCCTTCTCCCGTTTACGGGAGAAGGTTCCCGGAGGGCGGATGAGGGGAAGCTTTTGAACAAAAAAAAAGCGGCCCGAAGGCCGCTTTCATTCGCAATCCGACAATTTATCGGTAGAGCTCCTGCCGAGCATGTCTCGGCACTACATCCTACGTCTCTCAGCCTTTGGTTGGCTCTGCGCTGGCAGCAGGGGCGGCCGCAGCCGCTGCTGGTACCGCAATCCCCTTCAGCTCGCGGTAGCGCGCCAGGCTCTCGGCGATCTCAACTTCCAGTGCCTGCCGCTGCTGCTCGAACGCCGCCTGCAGGCGCAGCTGTGCGAGCAGTTCGTTGTGACGCTGGCGGATCTCGCCGGCCTGCTTGTCAGGCACTTTCTGCCCGGCCAGTTCCCTGTTGCCGGCACTGGCAAGCTGGGAGGCCAAGGTGCCCCGCAGGCTGGTCACGTTGAAGATGGCGGTCTTGACGTTGTTGTCGACAATCGCCGTGCGCTCACTGAACACACGGCGCAGATCATCTTCAGTGGCGTAGGTGGACAGCATCGCCTGCTCGGTACGCTTGCGCGTATCTGCCGCCGCTGCATCCACTTCCTGTTGGGCTTTGGCCAGGGCCGCATCCGCACGCTCTTCGGCGGTGAGCGCGCGCTGCACATCCGCACCGCGGATGCCGCTGCGGGCGTTGAATTCCTCGCGCGCCTTGTTCACAGCTTCCGGTGGCAAGGTGTCCGAGCAGATACGTTTGCCGCCCTCATCCCAGCAATACAGCTTCTTGCCGGTATCGGCTGGTTTGTTCTGCGCCAGCGCTGGCATTGCCAGCGCAGCCAGCATCAGCACCAACGTCGTGGCGGTTTTGGACGGATTCGGCACCATGGCAGCCCCCTGCTATCAGCCTGTCGGATTGCTCCCGTAGCGGCCACGGTAGGCCAGCAACGGTTCGCGATAGCCAACAAGTTCCGGGTTCCCGGACGCGAATGCAAGCAGATCGGCCAGATTGGCCACCGCGATCACCGGAATGCCGGTTTCGGCGGAAACAGCCTGCGCGGCTGAACGGCGGTCTTCTTCCGAGGCGATCTCCTGGCGGTCCAGCGCCACCACGATACCGGCCGGGATGCCCTTGGCCTCGCGGATGATGGCCAGGGCCTCGCGGATGGCAGTACCGGCGGTGATCACGTCGTCAACGATCAGGATGCGCTTGCCGGCCATGTCGGCGCCGATCAGGGTGCCGCCTTCGCCGTGGTCCTTGGCCTCCTTGCGGTTGAAGGTCAACGGCAGGTTGCGGCCACGGTGCGAGAACTCGCAGGCAATCGAGGTAGCCAGCGGGATGCCCTTGTAGGCCGGGCCGAACAGCTGGTCGAACGCAATACCGGCGGCGTCGATGGCGTCGGCGTAGCAGTTGCCCAGTTGGGCCAGCGCCAGGCCGGTGTCAAAACGGCCAGCATTGAAGAAGTACGGGCTTACCCGGCCAGACTTGAGGGTGAACTGGCCAAAACGCAGCGCATCGGCGTTCAGCGCCAGCTGCAGGAAACGGGAACGGTGGTCACTCATGTAAATACGCTGTCTTATCGTCTATTGAGGCTACTAGGGTAAAGCATGGCCCTTGCAATTGCTGGGCTGCGGGTCCGGGCGGTGGTCCCGCAGCGAACCGGGCTGCTGTCAGGGGAAAGCTGAGGCCCGGTTTGTCGGCCGCCCCGGTCCGGGCGGTATGCTGTGCCGGTCTTGAGCTTTCCCAACAGCGATCCTTCATGCGCATCATCAGTTTCAACGCCAACGGCATCCGTTCTGCCACCACCAAGGGCTTCAACGAGTGGTTCCTGGCCCAGCAGGCCGACGTGCTCTGCGTCCAGGAGACCAAGGCGCAGGAGTCGCAGCTGACCGACGCGCTGTTCCGCCCGGATGGCCACCATTGCTTCTACCGCGATGCCATCACCAAGAAGGGTTACAGCGGCGTGGCGATCTGGAGCCGACGCGAGCCTGACGAAGTGCGTACCTCGCTGGGCTGGGCCCCGTTCGACGATGAAGGCCGTTATATCGAGGCGCGCTTCGGCAACCTCAGCGTGGTCTCCTTCTATATTCCGTCCGGGTCCTCGGGCGAGCTACGCCAGGGCTTCAAGTTCGAGGTGATGGAATGGTTGAAGCCGATCCTGGACGAATGGCTGGCCAGCGGCCGCGATTACGTGCTGTGCGGCGACTGGAACATCGTGCGCAGCGCGCTGGACATCAAGAACTGGAAATCCAACCAGAAGAACTCCGGCTGCCTGCCGGAAGAGCGCGACTGGATGAACGGCTTCTGCGCCGACCAGGCCGAGCTGACCGATACCGCCAACGGCCGCGGCTGGGTCGATGCCTACCGCGCGCTGCACCCGCAAGGCCAGGACTACACCTGGTGGAGCAACCGCGGCGCGGCGCGCGCCAACGACGTCGGTTGGCGCATCGACTACCAGTTCGTCACCCCCGGCCTGCGTGAGCGCCTGCGTGGCAGCTCGATCTATACCGGCCAGCGCTTCTCCGACCACGCCCCGTTCACCGTGGACTACGACCTGTGAGTGAAGCGGTAGTGGAAGCCTCGCCGGCCGGGCTGCAACGCCTGCGCCGGTTGTTCGTGATCCTCCTGCTCGGTTTTGCCTCCGGCCTGCCACTGGCGCTGACCGGCGGCGCGATGCAGGCGTGGCTGACCGTGGACGGGCTGGACCTGGTCACGCTCGGCTTCCTGTCGCTGATCGGTATCCCGTACACCTTCAAGTTCCTGTGGGCGCCGCTGATCGACCGCTTCGACCTGCCGATACTCGGGCGCAGGCGTGGCTGGATAGTACTGATGCTGTTCGCGCTTGGCGTGGCATTGACTTTCATGAGCACGCTGTCGCCATCGCGCAACCTGGCGTTGTTCGCGTCGGTGGCGGTGCTGGTGGCCTGCCTGTCGGCGACGCTGGATGTGGTGATCGATGCCTACCGCACCGATCTGCTGGCGCCGGCCGAGCGCGGCCTGGGCGGTTCGCTTACCGTCCTTGGCTATCGTCTGGCGATGGTTCTTTCTGGCGGCATCACCCTTATCTGGGCCGAGCAATGGCAGAGCTGGCCGCAGGTCTACCGGGTGATGGCGGGCTTGTCGGTGGCAGTGGGCGTGTTGGCGCTGCTGTTGATGCCGCAGCTGCCAGAGCGCTTCAAGGCACCGGTCTCCAAGGCCGGCGGTGAGCTGCGTGGTTTTCTGGCGCTGGTCGCCGGCGTGGCGTTGGGAGCATGGCTGGCCCATCAGGCGCTGGTGTTGTTCGGGCTCGATCCGGACAGCACCGATCGCTGGGTGCGGCTGGTGTTCGTCGTCACCCAGATAGCCGCGGCCATGGTGTTAGGGCTGGGCGTTACCCGTTGGGTGCGGTTCGAGACGCTCAACGCGTCGCTGCGCAGTTATTTCGGCATGCGTGGCGCGGGGGCGTTCCTGGCCTTGGTGGTGCTGTACAAGGTGGGCGACGCGTTCGCGTTGAGCCTGTCCACCCCGTTCCTGCTCAAGGGCATGGGCTTCAGCCAGGCTGAAGTGGGCCTGGCCAACAAGACCATCGGCCTGTTGATGACGATTGTTGGCGCCATCGTCGGTGGCTTCTTCCTGCTGCGTCTGCGTCTGTCGACGGCGGTGATCGGCTTCGGCGTGCTGCAGTTGGTGTCCAACCTCGGTTTCTACCTGCTGGCGCGGGAAGGAGCAGGGGCCTGGGGTACGGTTGAAGTGCCGGCGTTCAACCTGCTGATTGTCCACCTGGACCAGCCCACGCCGATGGATGGCCTGCTGCTGTTTGCATTGAGCCTGGATAACTTCGCCGGTGGCATGGGCACGGCCGCGTTTGTTGCCCTGCTCAGCGGGCTGTGCGGAACGCGTTTCTCGGCTACCCACTACGCCTTGCTATCGGCATTTGCGACCTTGGGGCGGGTGTTTGTCGGGCCGTTTGCGGGTGTGTTGGCAGACGCCTATGGCTGGCAGGTTTTCTTCCTGGTGTCTGTGGTGGTGGGCCTGCCGGGCCTGCTGATGGCATGGTGGCTGCGGCGTGAGGTCGATGCCACTACCCAGCTGTCGCGCTCTGGTTGATCCCACGCGCCGATTGAATCCTCCGGCGGTGTCGTTGATGATGCCGCCGGGGGGATTCACCGACAGTAGTGTGGTGCACATGGCTGACGTGACTCTGCGTGATATCGATCCGCTGCTGATGGAGCGCATCCGCCGCCTGTCGGTGGCACGCGGCTGGACCCGTGAGGAGACCTGTCTTGCCCTGCTGGAACAAGGTTTGTTCACCAGCGAGCAACACGTACGTGGCGGCTTCGAAGACCCTGAAGTAGACGTCCTCTCCGAGGCCATCAAGGCCCTGCAGGCGCTACCGACCGGCAGCGACATCTGAGAACTGTAGAGCCGAGCCATGCTCGGCTGGAGCATTCCCGGTAAAGCCTCTGCCGAACATGGTTCGGCACTACCGCCTACCGCCAGCGCTTCAAGCCAGATGAATCGCGCCCAGAATCCTCGGTCCACGAGCGCCGCTGACGCTGGGCAGGTTGCTCGGCCGCCCAGCCAGGGTTTCCTGCGCCAACCACGCAAAACCCATCGCTTCCATGTAATCCGGGTCCAGTCCGTGCTCGGCGCTGGAGCCGATCAGCACGCCCGGTAGCCGCGCCTGCAACCTCGACAGCAACTGCGGATTGCGCACCCCGCCGCCGCAGACCAGCACGCGCCGCGCAGCCGGCAGCTGTGCCAGCAGCGCATCGGCCACCGTGGCTGCGGTCAGTTCCAGCAGCGTCGCCTGCACATCCGCAGGTGCCAACGTATTCACGCCCAGCTGCGCCTCCACCCATTCCAGATGGAACTGCTCGCGGCCGGTACTTTTCGGCGGCGGCAAGGCAAACCATGGCTCGGCCAGCAGCCGACCCAGCAAGGCTTCATCCACACGGCCACTGGCAGCAAATGCGCCATCGGCATCGAACGCATGACCAAGATGGCGCTGGCACCAGCCATCCAGCAAGGCATTGGCCGGGCCGGTGTCGAAACCGCGGATGCTGCCATCGCGGGCAATCAGGCTCAGGTTGGCGATGCCACCGAGGTTGAGCACCGCGCGATCTTCATCGGCACTGCCCAGCATCGCCAGATGGAAGGCTGGCATCAGCGGTGCGCCATGCCCGCCAGCGGCCACGTCACGGCGGCGGAAGTCGGCCACGGTGGTGATGCCGGTCAGTTCGGCAATACGGTTAGCGTCGCCGATCTGCCAGGTGAAAGCCGGGTTGCTCAGCGGCCGGTGCCGGATGGTCTGGCCGTGCGAGCCGATTGCCCGCACCTGCTCGCGGCGGACTCCGGCGTCTTCCAGCAGATGGTTGGCGGCAGCGGCGAAGGCGATGCCAACACTGGCATCCAGCTGCCCCAGCGCATCCATCGACGTGGGCTCGCCACCCTGGCCCAGTGCGATCAGGGCGTCACGGGTGATGGCATCCCAAGCATGGGTGTGGCCGTGCACGAAGCGGCAGCCACCACTGTGCGGAAACTGCACCAGCGCCGCATCGATGCCGTCGGCGCTGGTGCCGGACATCAGGCCAAGAAACAGCGGCAGCTGCGGATCAACAGAGGACATGGCGGTCGCTATAAAAGAAACGGGCAGGGAAGCTTCAAGCTCCCTGCCCGTATCGTCAACGGTGTTGCGCTGGCTCAGCCGCGCTTGCCGCCTGCTGCTGGTGTAGCGGCGGCAGTCTGTGTTGCCGCCGGCTTTCTGCTGTCGCCGGCATCGGCGTAGATCAGTTCTTCCATACCCCGGATACGCGCCATCGCCGGCGCGGTCTGTGCGCGGAAGGCGGCCAGATCGGCACCCTGCAGCGGCTGCGGCGGCGGCATCGTCACCGATAGTGGATTGCGGTGCACGCCGTTGACGCGGAATTCGTAATGCAGGTGCGGGCCGGTCGACATGCCGGTGGAACCCACGTAGCCGATCACCTGGCCCTGGTTCACGCGCTGGCCGGCACGGTAGGGGCCAAGCCGTGACATATGCCCGTACAGCGTGGTGTGGCCGCTGCCGTGGTCGAGGATCACCACATTGCCGTAACCACGCTGGGTGCCGGCGAACTGCACGCGGGCGTCGCCGGCAGCCATGATCGGGGTACCGGTGCGCGCGGCGTAATCCACACCCTTGTGGGTGCGCATGGTGCCGAGAATGGGATGGCGACGGGTGCCGAAGTTCGAGCTCAGGCGCGCGAACTGGATCGGCGAACGAATGAAGCTCTTCTTCAACGAACGGCCGTTGAGGTCGAAGTACTCGGACTTGCCGGCGCGATCAAAACGGAAGCCGGTATAGGTCTTGCCGCCGGTCTGGAAGGTCGCCGCCAGGATCTTGCTGGTGTCGATGCGCTCGCCTTCGCGCCAGGTTTCGTCCAACACCACGCTGAAGCGGTCGCCCGGCTGCAGGTCCTTGGAGAAGTCGATGTCGTACTTGAAGATTTCATCGGTCATCGTGGCGATGGCCGACGGTGACAAGCCAGCCTTGCGGGCGGCGTTGTACAGCGAACTGGTGATCTCACCACTGGCCACCACCGTGCGGGTACTGGTGGCCCGCTCGCTGACCTTTTCGCGGATCTGGTCGCCTTGCAGGGTCAGTTCCACGCGGTGATTGGCATCGCGGTCGAAGCGGATCGTGCGCAGCGCGCCATTGACCGGCAGGTCGAAGGCGATTTCCGCGCCGGGGCGGAGCTTGGTCAGCACCTCACGGGTGCCCGGGTGGTCAAGTACCTTCTGCATGGTGGTCGCCGGCACGCCAGCGGCTTCAAACAGATCACTCAGGGTCTGGCCACGCGCTACACGCTGGATCTGCCAGCTGTCGCCCGGGGTTTCGCCGCGCCGCGCCAGCGACAGCGGCGGCAAGGGCAGGGCAAGCGTGGAATGCGCCGACGGCAGGTTGCTGTCGATGGAATTGGAAAAGCCGGGGACGATCGTCGCCGCCAGTGCACCGATAGTGACGAACAGGCTGGCGTGGATCCAATGCCGCCGGTTCCAGCGTTCGTTGAACGCGGCGGGCAGATGTTCCTTCAACTTCCGATGCAGGGCGTTGTCGTGCAGGACGTGGAGTCTTTCCTGGAAGCGCTGTTTGCGCGCGGAGCCATGATCGGGTTGGGACATCGGTCGGTTCTCTGGTCGACCCGGATCGCGGGCCCAAACGCAGGTAACATAGACACCTATCAATACCGCGTCAAACCATTGAGCCGCATGGCTTTTCAATCGGTTAACGTGGTTAACTTGTACTTAACACCATTCATGTTTTTGACTGCGAAGTCGGGAGTTTTAGCGTGTCCTCGATTGATGAAGCCCTTGCCCTGATCGGTCGTG
>NZ_JBRREG010000015.1:0-40000 GCF_056760155.1 Stenotrophomonas sp. STEN022 | reverse complement strand
TTAACCGTATAGGGGAGGCGAAGGGAAACCGAGTCTGATAAGGGCGCATAGTCGCGGGCAGTAGACCCGAAACCGGGTGATCTAGTCATGCCCAGGGTGAAGGTGCGGTAACACGCACTGGAGGCCCGAACCCACTCCCGTTGCAAAGGTAGGGGATGAGGTGTGATTAGGAGTGAAAAGCTAATCGAACCCGGAGATAGCTGGTTCTCCTCGAAAGCTATTTAGGTAGCGCCTCATATGTATCCTCTCGGGGGTAGAGCACTGTTATGGCTAGGGGGTCATCGCGACTTACCAAACCATTGCAAACTCCGAATACCGAGACGGACTGTATGGGAGACACACGGCGGGTGCTAACGTCCGTCGTGAAAAGGGAAACAACCCAGACCCACAGCTAAGGTCCCAAATTTTGTGCTAAGTGGAAAACCATGTGGAAAGGCACAGACAGCCAGGAGGTTGGCTTAGAAGCAGCCACCCTTTAAAGAAAGCGTAATAGCTCACTGGTCGAGTCGGTCTGCGGGGAAGATTTAACGGGGCTAAGCACAGAACCGAAGCTTGGGGTGCATAACTTTGTTATGCGCGGTAGAGGAGCGTTCCGTAAGCCTGTGAAGGTGAGTTGAGAAGCTTGCTGGAGGTATCGGAAGTGCGAATGCTGACATGAGTAACGATAATGCGGGTGAAAAACCCGCACGCCGAAAGCCCAAGGTTTCCTTGCGCAACGTTAATCGGCGCAGGGTGAGTCGGCCCCTAAGGCGAGGCAGAAATGCGTAGTCGATGGGAAGCAGGTTAATATTCCTGCACCTCGCGTAAGTGCGATGGAGGGACGGAGAAGGTTAGGTGTACCAGGCGTTGGTTGTCCTGGGGAAAGGCGGTAGGTTTGGATCTTTGGCAAATCCGGGATCCTTTAAGACCGAGCACCGAGACGAGCCTTTAAGGCGAAGTCACTGATACCACGCTTCCAGGAAAAGCTCCTAAGCTTCAGCTTACGCAGACCGTACCGTAAACCGACACAGGTGGGTAGGATGAGAATTCTCAGGCGCTTGAGAGAACTCGGGTGAAGGAACTAGGCAACATGGCACCGTAACTTCGGGAGAAGGTGCACCCTTTTTGGTGGCTCATGCGAGCTATAGCTGAAGAGGGTCGCAGTAACCAGGCCGCTGCGACTGTTTATCAAAAACACAGCACTCTGCAAACACGAAAGTGGACGTATAGGGTGTGACGCCTGCCCGGTGCTGGAAGGTTAATTGATGGGGTCAGCCGCAAGGCGAAGCTCTTGATCGAAGCCCCAGTAAACGGCGGCCGTAACTATAACGGTCCTAAGGTAGCGAAATTCCTTGTCGGGTAAGTTCCGACCTGCACGAATGGCGTAACGACAGCGGCGCTGTCTCCACCCGAGACTCAGTGAAATTGAAATCGCTGTGAAGATGCAGCGTTCCCGTGGCAAGACGGAAAGACCCCGTGAACCTTTACTATAGCTTTACACTGAACGTTGAGTTCGTCTGTGTAGGATAGGTGGGAGGCTATGAAACTGTGGCGCTAGCTGCAGTGGAGCCATCCTTGAAATACCACCCTGTCGTGCTTGACGTTCTAACCTAGGTCCATTATCTGGATCGGGGACCGTGTATGGTGGGTAGTTTGACTGGGGCGGTCTCCTCCTAAAGAGTAACGGAGGAGCTCGAAGGTACGCTCAGCGCGGTCGGACATCGCGCACTGTGTGCAAAGGCATAAGCGTGCTTGACTGCAAGATCGACGGATCAAGCAGGTAGGAAACTAGGACTTAGTGATCCGGTGGTTCTGTATGGAAGGGCCATCGCTCAACGGATAAAAGGTACTCCGGGGATAACAGGCTGATACCGCCCAAGAGTTCATATCGACGGCGGTGTTTGGCACCTCGATGTCGGCTCATCACATCCTGGGGCTGTAGTCGGTCCCAAGGGTATGGCTGTTCGCCATTTAAAGTGGTACGCGAGCTGGGTTCAGAACGTCGTGAGACAGTTCGGTCCCTATCTGCCATGGGCGTTGGAAGTTTGAGAGGGGCTGCTCCTAGTACGAGAGGACCGGAGTGGACGAACCTCTGGTGTTCCGGTTGTCACGCCAGTGGCATTGCCGGGTAGCTATGTTCGGAAGCGATAACCGCTGAAAGCATCTAAGCGGGAAGCGCGCCTCAAGATGAGACTTCCCGGGGCACAAGCCCCCTAAAGGAACCATATAGACTATGTGGTTGATAGGTCAGGTGTGTAAGTGCAGCAATGCATTGAGCTAACTGATACTAATGATCCGTGTGGCTTGACCATATAACCTCAAGTTGCCTTGGCCGACATGACATGTCGATAGAGTCCAAGTGCACGCTACGTCACAAGATCCATGAGAGGCAGGCGCCTAAATCCGTTACTTGGATGGCGACGCTCCAATCGTCTCCCTGATGAAATTAGCGCTATGGAACCACCCGATCCCATCCCGAACTCGGAAGTGAAACGTAGCCGCGCCGATGGTAGTGCAGCCTAAGCTGTGCGAGAGTAGGTCATCGTCAGGATTCAAACCAAAAACCCCGCTGCCAGAAGCAGCGGGGTTTTTCTTTGCCTGCAGTAAAAGCGGGCTTTTGGCAGCGATGGCAGGCTTTTGTGGGAGCGGCGCAGGGTGGCCTAGGGCCATCAGCCGCGAAGCGCGTAGAAACAACGACACAGAAAGGCTTGAACCAAGCCAGAAGCCAGAAGCCAAAAGCCAGAAGCCAAAAGCCAAAAGCCAAAAGCCAAAAGCCAAAAGCCAAAAGCCAAAAGCTGCCCTCATCCCAACCCTCGCTCTGCGCCCCGGCCCTTGCGCTGGCGCAAGGGCGTTCGATGGGCAGCGAACCAATGGTTCGCAAGCTGCCCCTCTCACTCCGCAGGCGTGAGAAGGGCTTGAGCAACTGCCGGAGCAATGGCCAAAGCCAGAGCCGAAGCCAGAGCCGAAGCCAAAGCCACAGCCAAAGCCAAAGCGTTGGGGCTCTGCTGGCGTCGCGTGGAATGCCCCTGCCGAACATGGTTCGGCACTACGGGTTCGCGGGGCCTTGGTCAACCGTCACGAAAACCGCCGGAAACTCAGAGGCTGGCTGTCACCGTAGGCGCACAGCGGCCATTTTCGTCAGCCTGTTCGAACCATGTGTTCACCGCGTCTGATAGACGATCCAGACGCATCGGCAATGTCAGGTGGTCTTCGGCGGCGACTTCAAGATAGCGCGCGTGCGGAGCGGCCGCCGCCAAAGCGCGGCCCTGTGCTACCGGAATGTGCTCGTCGTCGCGGCCGTGTATCAACAGCACGCAAGCGGGAACCTGTGCCAAGGCCTGACCGACGTCCACATGGTCCAGATTGAGGCCCAGTTTGCGATCGGTCGTGGCGATTGCTTCGTCCAGACCGCGGCCGCCGTACTGCCAGCGCGCCAGCGGCAGGGCGACATAGTCGCTCCAACGCTCCGCCGGCTTGGCCAGCATGTGCGGCACCATCGTGCGGATTGCTTCGCCGGCGTTGTCGAAGGATTCCATCGCTACGACGCTGCGCAGCTGCGGGCCTAGTTCGCGCGCGGCGAAGATCGCGGTAGCGGCACCATAGGAGACACCGAGCAGATGCACCGGGCCGGCGATCTGGCCTTCGCTCTTCAGAGCTTTCAAGGCGGCGACCACATCTTCGCCTTCGCGGGTGCCATAGCCGGAAAGCGCATTACCGGAGCGACCGTGATTGCGCAGATCCAAGGCGATCGTGCGGTAGCCCTGTTGAGCCAGTTCGAGCGACCAAGGCATCAGCGAGCCGCCATCCATCATCCAGCCATGCAGCAGGATCACCGTACCGCGTGGCTGGGCGGGGTTCTCGGTGTTTGGGGCCGAGGCCTCCAGCGAGAACTCCGGGAAGCGCTTTCCCTTGCCCAGATAACGGTAGTCCAGCCGGTAGTCGCCAGGCTCGAACGACACCCAGTGCAGGGTGACGCCATCACTGCCGGCAACGCTGCCTTGCTGATGCGGCAGGCGGGCGAGCAGGGCGTTGATGCGCTCGGTGGGGACCAGCGGTGATGTGCCGCCAGGTGCAGCTAATCGTTCACTGAGCGATAGCGGCGGGACGGGATTGGAGAGGGCAAAGCCAGCCAGCATCACGCAGACGCCAGCCAGCGCCAGCGAACGAAGCATGGCGGGAACCGGTTTGGGGAGCCTGCCACGTTAGTGACTATGCAGCGCTGCATCTACCGTGTGGCGATGACAGGCAGATGACCGTTGTGTGGTGTTTGGGTTGCGGTGAGTTCCGCTACCGATCAGGTGCCGGTCAAACAGCGGGCCGTGTGACAGACAGGCGCCCTTGTTTGTGGCAGCGGCGTATGCCGCGAAGCAGATCAGGGGGCCGCATCTTCAGGCGCTGTGCTTCCAAGGAAAATGCGCTTGCAGCTGTTTGTACGAGCGGCGTTGGCCGCGAAGCTGGTAATGCATCTGCGATTGACGGTCTTGCACTTGCAGCCTCTTGGGTCGTCGGAGCGGTGAAGCTGGTTGATTGCGGCAGGCCAGCGACGAAGCGGGTGGAGCCGCCCTCAGCCCAACCCCTCTCTCGCACGCGGGAGAGGGGCTTCAAGCGCGGCGCTGAGGATTGTCGGCAGTGTCATCAACACCCAGCGCTGTTGTTACCTGGATCAGAAGCGCTGCTGGTACTTCATGTACATGAAACGACCGATGTCGAAGCCACCGTAGTAGGTGAAGCTGCTGTTCGGCTGGCTGTACATGATCGGGCCTTCGTGCTTGAACACGTTGTTGACGCCCAGCGACACGGTGCCGTTCCACGGCATGGCATAACGCACCTGCAGGTCGTGGAAGGTGTTGGAGCCCAGCTTGCGGCTCGGCTGCATGTCGGTGTACGCCGACTGGAAGTCCGGCATGTTGCACTCCGGGCCACCGTCCAGATCGTAGGAACACTTCTCCTTCATGCTGGAGTAGTAACGGGTGGTCCAGCTCGCGCCGAAGTTGCCGTTCTGCCAATCCAGCGTCAGGTTGGAGCGCAAGCGGAAGTTGCCTTCCCAACCCGTGAACTCTTCGACCGGGGTGGTGGCTGCGTTGTCGCTCTTGCGCGACAAGTAGTCCACGTACGTGGTGTTCCAGCGCAGCGACAGCTGGCCGTACGCCATTTCCGGCAGACGGTAGCGAACGCCGAGGTCGTAGCCTGCGGTTTCCTGGTAACCGGCATTGTTCAACGAACGGTTCATGCCGCTGACCTGGCCCTTGTTGGTGCCGGAGCTGTAGCGGGTGAAGCGGTCGCAGGCGGAGGCAATGCCCTGCACATAGCACTGGTTGAGGATATCGGTGGCCGACTCGCCAACGATGACGTTGTCGATGCGGATCTTCCACCAGTCCAGGCTCAGGTCCAGGCCGCTGACGAAGTCCGGGCTGTAGACCAGGCCGACGGTCCAGGTCTTGGCGGTTTCCGGCTTCAGCGCGGCGTTGGAACCGGAGGTGAAGTCGGTGACGGCCTGTACGCCGGAGGTGGTGGCCAGTTCGCCGTCGCCGGTCTTCTGGCGGAAGCCTGCGCCCATGCCGGCAGCGGTGCAGCGTGCAGCCACTTCGGCATTGCGTGCAGCCGCACCGAACGAGCGATCGCAGGGATCGGTGACGCGGTCACGGGTGGTGACGGTGCCGCCGTACAGGTCGTCCACGGTCGGCGCGCGGAAGCCGGTGCCGTAGGTGGCGCGGACCAGCAAGGTGTCGATCGGCTTCCACTTCAGGCCGAACTTGCCGTTGGTGGTGCCACCGAAGTTGTTGTAGTCCGAGTAACGGCCGGCCAGGTCCAGCGACAGTTCACGTGCGAAGGGAATGTCGGCCAGCAGCGGTACCTGCACTTCCAGGTAGACCTCGTCCAGCTTGTAGTCACCACGCGTCGGTGCGCCGCTGGTGCCGGCGATTTCGCCGTTCTGCACCATCAGGTCCGGGGTGTAGCTGGCTTCTTCGCTGCGATGCTCAACACCCATCGCCGCCATGATGTCACCGGCGGGCAGGCTCGCCAGCGAGCCGGAGATGTTGGCGCTGACCACCTTGGTGGTGCTGCGGATTTCATCGGTGAAGCGGGTGAAGATGTAGTCGCGTACCGCCTTGTCGCTGAGCGAGCCGGGGGTGTTGCTGCCGGCCGGTGCCAGCGGATTCCACGGCACGCAACCTTCGATCACGTTGCCGATGCTGCCGCAGCGGGCAACACCGCTGGCGTCGATGAAGGACGGGCCGACGGCCAGGTTGACGTTCGGCTGGTACATGCTCTGCAGGCTGCGGCGCTCGCCTTCATTGCGGTTGAACATGTAGCTCACGTTCCAGTCCCAGAACCGCGAGCCGGTCTCGAAGCTGCCTTCCAGGCCAACGCTGGCGCGCTTGGTGGTCAGCGCGTTGTTGGTCGCACGCGGGTACTCCTCGGTGCGGCGCGAGAACAACACGTCCTTGCCCCAGTGGTTGAACGCACTGGTGGCCGAGAGTGCGGCACGCGCGCCGCTGGCTGCCTGCGCAGCCGACACCGAGTACGGGTAACCGGCAAGTTGCTTGACCGACTCGCGCTCGCTGTACAGAACGTCGGCTACAACGCGAAGATCGTCGGTGATCTGGAAACCACCATTGGCGAAGGCCGACTTGCGCTCCAGTGAGGAGAGCAGGGTCATGTTGGTTTTGGTGTTGGCGTAGGTCGCCGGGTCGCGCGGTTTGAAGTTGGCCGCGTTGGACGGATCGCCGCCCGGGCCGACGCTGAGCACTTTGCCGTCGACGGTGACCGAGCCCCATTCGGTCGTGCCATTGAGGCCGTCACCGGAGTGGTAGGGGCCGTTGGGGTAGGCGGTGAATTCACGCGCGCCACCCAGTACCGGGTCTTCCTCGGACTTCTCGGCGCCAATGCTGAACCAGCCGCGGTCGAAGGTCTTGCCGAAGTTGGCGCTGTAGGAGCGCTTCTGGCCGTCGCCTTCGCCGTACTGGCCAACATAGGCGCTGGCGTTGCCGCCGTCGAAGTTCTTGCGGGTGATGACGTTGACCACGCCGGCGATGGCGTCCGAGCCGTACAGTGCCGAAGCACCATCGGTCAGCACTTCAACGCGCTCGACGATGGCAGAGGGAATGGAGCCAACGTCGGAGAAGCCGCCGGCGCTGACGCCCATGCGGCGCCCGTCGATCAGCACCAGGGTACGTTCCGGGCCAAGGTTGCGCAGGCTGACATACATGCCGCCGTAGTCGCGGCCGGACGACAGCGCCGAGGCGCGGCTCAGCGACGGTGCGCCGGCAGCGGTGACGTCCTGCAGGATGTCGGCGACGTTGACGTAGCCCTTCTTCTCGATTTCCACACGGCTCAAGGCGATGACCGGCTGTGCGGTTTCAACGCTGGCCTGGCGGATACGCGAACCGGTGATCTCGACACGGTCCAGCGTGGTGGTGGTTTCGTTTGCGCCCTGTGCGAACGCGGTGAGGCTGCAGCTGCCAAGCAACGCGAGGGTGATCGCGGAGCACAGCGGGGTCGACTTCAAATACATCGCTTTCGGTTTTCCTTTATACCAACTACAAAAAAGGCGCCCTTGTGGGGCGCCGTCACAGATGCATCACCATTGGGGGAGGGACACAGCATCTGCCATCACAGCTCCGCTGGCCGCCGGGACTTGGGCGGGCGCGCATGATGACCGAAAGCGATGGCTGCGTGAAGGTAGACTTTCCGCCAACCCACCTGCACGTGGGCAGGTGGGTTGCTGAGCTGGCGAGCTGCGCTGTGTTGAATCAGGTCTCGCGCAATGCGGTGGTGATCGGCAAGCGCGCTGCCCGCAACGCCGGGAAAAGGCCGCCAATCAGGCCAATTCCCAATGCCCACTTCAATCCACTCCACAGCAACGGTGGCGAGACCTTGAACTGGAACACCACCTGGCTGAAGTTGTTGCCCAAGGTGGAGACAGTGAAGTTGTTGAACGCCAACCACGCAACTACACCACCGAGCAGGCCGCCAAGCAGCGCGAGCAACATGGTTTCCAGCATCACCGCGGTGACCACTGGCACTCCGCGGAAACCAATTGCACGCAGTGTTGCGATCTCCCGCGCACGTGTGGCGACGGCGGCATACATAGTGTTGAGTGCGCCGAATACCGCACCAACCGCCATGATCGCGCCGATCACCGTGCCCAGTATCTTGAGCAGCTTGTTCAAACCGCCGCCCTGCTTGCTGTAATACTCGGCCGTGGTCTCCACATCCAGCTTGAGGCGTGGATCGCTGCCGACCGCTGCCTTGAAGGCTTCAAAGCCCTGCTTGCCCTCGGTGCGCACGCTGATCGACTGCCAGGCGCTGCGGTTATAGGTGGTTGCCAACGTCTGCGCATCGGTCCACAACTCCGAATCATGCGCATCACCGGATTCGAAGATGCCCACCACCGTCCATGCCTGATTTCCCAGCATCAGTTCCTTGCCGATCTCCAGACCCTGGAACTGCTTCTGCGCACCGCGGCCGGCGACGATCTCGCGCAGACCTGCACCGAACTTGCGGCCTTCGACCAGCTTTACCTTGTCGTGCACTGCCCAGGCCTGCTCACCGACACCACGGAACTGTGCGTTGACATCGGTGCCGTCGCCGCGCGAGGTGAGGTTGACCACCTGCGAGACTTCGGCAGACACCAATGGCCGGCCATCTTCGCCGCGCTTAACGCCCGGCAGGGTTTCCAGCAAGGGCACCTGATCGCGGGTGATCACCGAGTTTGTCTCGGCCTGCGAGCCACCGCGCAGGACGATTGCGGTGCTGTCGTCACCGGTGCTTTCCAGCGTGGCCTGGAAGCCCTGGCCCATCGCCAGCATCGCCACCAGCACGCCGACCACACCGGCAATACCAATCACGATCACCGATGAGGAACCCCAGCGCTGCGGCAGACTGGCGAGGCCAATCCGGGTTGCGGCCAACGCCAAGCGTCCGGTGCGCGTAAGCATCAGCCACAAAGCGATCGCCACGGCGAGCACCGCCACACCTATCCACGGCAGCGCGATCCACACGCCAAGGCCTACTACGAGCAGCAGGATCACCAGCGCATTCGAAAGAAGATTCTTCATGTCGTTGTCCTCAGCGCCCGGCCAATGCGTCGACGATCTTCAGGCGCTTGGCCCGCAGTGCCGGCAACACGCCCACCACCAAACCGATTGCCACGATCAACACCAGGCCCACGATCCACGTCTGTGCTGGCACATGCGGCGGCAGCATGCCCATGGTCTGTGGTGCCAATACCGGCAGTACCAGCGCGGCCAGTCCCAAGCCAATCGCACCGCCGAGGCCGACCAACACGATCGACTCCACCATCACCAGCATCAGCATGGTGCCGTCCTTGAAGCCGAGTGTTTTCAGCGTGGCGAGTTCTGGTATGCGCTCACGCACGGCCTGGGCCATGGTGTTGCCGGTGAGCAGCAGCAGGGTGAAGAACACCGCACCCATGATCGAGGTGACGATCATGCCGATGTCGGCGAACTGCTTGATGAAGGCCTGCTGGAAGGCGGACTCGGTCTGGCTCTTGGTTTCGTGATCGGAGTTGGCCGATATCGCGTCGATGGCCTGGGCCACGCGTGAGGCATGATCGGGGTTGTCCAAACGCACGGTGTACCAGCTGACCTGGTTCTTGATGTAGTCGTTGGATTCGTCGAAGTACTTCCAGTTCATCATCAGCTGGCGTTCTTCGTTGGCAGCGGTAGCGGTGTTCTTTGACTTGAAGGTACCAACCAGCTGCAGCGGCCAATCATTGCTGCCGCCGCGCGGGAAGATGGTGGCCTGCAGCGGAATGGTATCGCCGATCTTCCAGCCGAACTGCTTGGCCAGCGATTCACCGACGATTGCACCGGTGCGGGTGTTGCGGAAAGCGTCTACCTGCTCCTTGGAGATCTCGAACTCGGTCATCAGGTCGAAGTAGTTGGGTGCGACCGAGAAGTTCGGGAAGAAATTCTTCTGGTCCTGGTAGATGCCGCCGAACCACATGGCGTAGGTGACGTCGTCGACACCTTCGATCTGCCGTATCTGTGACTCCAGCCGGATCGGCAGTGACTGGGTGATGGACAGACGCGAGGCCACCACCAGACGGTTGGCACCGGCTACTGTGCTGCCACCGCTGGCGAAGGCAACGCGCACCGAATCGAGCATGCCGAACAACAGGAAGGCCGTGATGATGGAGAGCAGGGTGAACAAAGTACGTGTGCGGCTGCGGAACAGCTGCGCCCAGATCAATGAGAAGTACTTCATGGCCGTGCTCCTCAGTGCACCGGGGCGTCGACCAGCTCGCCCTTGTCCAGATGCACGGTGTGGGTGGCGTACTCGGCGGCCTTGGGATCATGGGTGACCATGATGATGGTCTTGCCGTGTTCGCGATTGAGCAGCTGCAGCAGGCCCAGCACTTCCTCCGCGCTCTGGCGATCGAGATCGCCGGTGGGTTCGTCGCAGATCAGGAAGGTAGGGTCGGAGACGATGGCGCGTGCAATGGCAACGCGCTGCTGCTGGCCGCCGGACAGCTCGTTGGGGCGATGATCACGGCGATCGGCGAGGCCGACCAGGGTCAGTGCGATCTGCGCGCGGCGCTTGCGGTCGGCAGCGTTGAGGTTGGTCAGCAGCAGCGGCAGCTCTACGTTCTTCTGCGCGCTGAGCATGGGCATCAGGTTGTAGAACTGGAATACGAAGCCGACATGGTGGCTGCGCCAGGTGGAGAGTTGGCCGGCGCTGAGCTGGTCGATGCGCTGGTCTTCGATGTTGATCTCGCCACCACTGGGGGTATCCAGACCGCCGATCAGGTTGAGCAGGGTGGTCTTGCCGGAACCGGAGGGACCCATCAGCGCGACGAAATCGCCACGGTCGATGTCGAGGTTGATGCCGTGCAGTACCTGCACTTTTTCCGGGCCACGCTGGTAGGTCTTGGTGATATTGCGCAGGGAGACGAGGGTGCTCATGGATGATCCTCAGCAGTGACGCGGTGGTGTTTGATGTTGAATGTTGAGAGTTTGATGCCGGACGTTCGAATGCTTCGCTTTGCTTCTGGTCCCCTCCCTTTGCCGAAGGCAAGGGGAGGGTTAGGGAGGGGGCTTTGGTTTTGCTTTTCTCTGGCGTTGGCCGTTGCTGTTGTTGCTTTCCCCTCTCCCGCCTGCGGGAGAGGGGGAGGGGTGAGGGCTGCTTCTGCTTTGCTTCAGGTTTCTGCAGTAGCTCTGCTTTATGTGGCTTTCCAAGCCAAAGCCAAAAGCACGCCTCCCCAACCCTCCCCTGCGCTCTGCGCAAGGGCGGGGGTAGAAGCAACAGCAAAAGCTCCATTTCAGTGCATCGAGTGATTCGCACCAGCTCTGCAAACATCACAAGCTCGCGCTTACTTCTCCGTGCCTTCCAGCGTCACTTTGTCGCCATCCTTCAACTCCGCTGCAGGACTGAGCACAACCGTCTGTCCGGCATTCAATCCCGACAGCACCTGCTTGTCCTTGGCCAAGACCTGGCCTACTTCCAGTGCCTGCAGTTTCACCTTGTCATCGGCCTGCACCACGAAGGCGACCGGCGTGCCGTCGCGTTCGACGATGGCGGCAGCGGGTACGCGTACACCCTTCGGTGCTTCAGTGCCAGCAGCAGCGGCCTTTTCAAGGAAGCTCACGCGTACGCCCATCTCCGGCACGATGCGTGGGTCCTTTGCTTCCAATGCCACACGTACCTTGACCGTCGCCTTGCCGCGGTCAGCGGTGGGAATGATGGCGATCACGTGGCCCGGAATCTTCCAGTCCGGATAAGCGTTCAGCACAATTTCCACCGGCATATTCGGCTGCACGCGGCCGATGAAGGCTTCGCCTACCTCCACTTCCACTTCCAGCGACTCCATGTCGACGATGGTGCCGATGCCGGTACGGGTGAAGCCGCCACCGGCCGACAGCGGCGAGACGATCTCGCCGGGCTGCGCGGCCTTGGCCGTGACCACGCCGGAGAACGGTGCGCGCACCACGTTGTTGTCCACGCCCAGGTCGGCGATGGCCAGCGCATCCTGCGCGACCTTGGCGTTGTGGCGTGACGTTGCCAGTTGCGCGCGCAGGCTGTCGCGTGCGGCCACGGCCTGGTCGTACTGCGAGCGTGAGACCAGTTGCTGGCCGACCAACGACTGCAGGCGGCCTGCCTCAGCCTCGGCCTGGCGCAGCTGCGCCTGCAGGCCTTCGCTCTGGCTGCGGGCGGCCTCGAGCTGGGCCGCGTTGAGGCTGCGTTGCGCGTTGGCATCGATCGGGTCCAGCGTGGCCATCACCTGGCCTTCTTCGACCCGCATGCCTTCCTCGATCATCACCTCGCGTACCTTGCCGGTGATCTTGGCCGAGACGGTCGCCATGCGCCGGGCAACCACGTAGCCGCTGGCGTCCAGCACCGAACTGTTGCCGGCACCGGCCTGGTTCATGGCCACTACCGGCGCGGTCTGCACGCTCACTGCTTTCTTGCCGCCAAGCAGGGCGCCAACGCCCAGTACCAGCAGCAGGGCTACTACCAGTCCGATCACGATCCACAACCAACGGCGCGACGGGGCCGGGCCAAGCGGTGGCGGGGCGGAGCGGTCGATGCGGAGTTCCTTCAGCAGTTCAGCAGATGCATTCATGGATAGCAGGACGGCGTGAGAGGGGGAATGTGACCGCAACTTAGCGCAATTCGCTGCGGCCGGCAGCGGCGGACCGGGATGGGCACATCATAGGCAGCCCCCTCGCCTGCGCGCAGGTGACGGCTGTCATGTGCTTTGCCTGATCGGATTCACTGGGGACACAGACATCGCCGACCTAATGTTGCGGCACTCCCTGAAGAAGGCGGCGGCAATGACGGCACATGGTGAAGTACTGGCAAGCCTGCAAGGCGTGCACAAGCATTACGGTGCAGTGCGGGCCCTGGATGGCGTTGATCTGGAGCTGCGGGCCGGGCAGGTGCTGGCGCTGCTTGGGCCAAATGGTGCTGGCAAGACCACCGCCATCAGCCTGCTGCTGGGCCTGCTGCGGGCCGATGCCGGGCAGGTGCAGCTGTTCGGTCGTGATCCGCAACAGCTGGCGGCGCGGCGCGGCATCGGGGTGATGCTGCAGAGCGCCGCGTTGCCGGAGACCTTGAACGTGGCCGAGCTGATCCAACTGTCGGCCAGCTACTACCCGGCCCCCCGCGATCTGGCGGATGTAGCCGCGCTGGCGGGCATCGAGGACCTGCTGAAGCGTCGCTACGGCAAGCTGTCCGGCGGGCAGCAGCGGCGGGTTCAGTTCGCCCTTGCCGTGTGTGGGCGGCCACGATTGCTGTTCCTGGACGAACCCACGGTTGGCCTGGACCTGCCGGCCCGGCAGCAGCTGTGGGCAACGGTACGGGCCCTGGTCGCTGAAGGCACCGCGGTGGTCTTGACCACCCACTATCTGGAGGAAGCCGAACGCTTGGCCGATCGCGTCTGCGTGTTGTTGCGTGGCCGCATCGTCAGCGACGGCAGCGTCGATGCACTGCGCGCGCGGGTCGTGCATCGCAGCATCCGCTGCGTCAGCGCGCTGGATGCGACGGCGGTGGCTGCTTGGCCGGGGGTGGTGCAGATCAGCCGGGACGGCGATTACCTGCAGCTGCGCAGCGACCGCGTCGAAAGCGTAGTGCGGCAACTCCTGCAGGCAGACCCAGCGCTATCCGGGCTGGAGGTGCAGCCGGCTGGTCTGGGCGAAGCCTTCACCGATCTGACCGCTGCAGATGCTGCACAGACACAACGCGAGGCAGCCTGATGAACAGCCAATACGAACCGATGCTGCCTGTGATGTCGTCCCGCCAAGTGCTGGGTGCCTATCTGCAGGAGAGCCGTGCCGAGTGCCTGCGCTATCTGCGCTACCCGGGTTTCGTGCTGCCGACCCTGCTGTTCCCGGCGGTGTTCTATCTGCTGTTCGCGGTGCTGCTCGGCCACACCCAGCCGGCACAGGCCGCCCGCTTCCTGCTGGGCAGTTACGTCACCTTCGGGGTGATGGCGCCGGGGCTGTTTGGTTTCGGCATCGCGCTGGCACTGGAACGTGACAACGGCCTGCTTACCCTCAAGCGCGCCATGCCGATGCCACCGCTGGCCTATCTGCTCGGCAAGATGGTGATGGCGATGCTGACCGCGCTGGCCATCGTGGTGATCCTGCAGCTGTTGGCCACCACCGTGGCCGGGGTGCAGCTCAATGCCTCGCAGATGCTGCGGCTGACTGCGGTGGCAACCCTGGGCACCTTGCCGTTCTGCGCACTGGGCCTGTTGCTGGGCACGCTGGCCAAGGGCAATGGTGCAGCCGCGGTGATCAACCTGGTCTACCTGCCGATGGCGGTGTTGTCGGGCCTGTGGTTTCCGTTGAAGGTGCTGCCGCCGCTGTTGCGGGACCTGGCGGTGATCTGGCCGAGTCATCATCTGAACATGTTGGCGCAGGGCGCTTTGGACTTCGAGGTGGGCAGCGCGTGGCCGCACGTGCTGTGGCTGCTCGTATTCACGGTCGTCATCACGGCGGTGGCTGGTTGGCGTCTGCGCCGCCACGGCTGATGGCATCATTGACGCATTGCACAGGATGAAGGTCGATGGGATTGCAGCGCCCTGAGTGGTTGAAGCCGGCACCGGACTCGGTGGTGGCCGACAACATCAAGCTCGGCAAATGGCCGTGGGTGGATGCCGTGCATCTGCTGTGGACGGTGTGGGTGTTCATCACGCCGATGTTCGGCGCGGGCTACACCCTGCGCTGGGCGTTGATCACCCTGTGGTCGTTCCCGCTGTTCATCGTGTTCTACCTGCTGACCTTGATAAGCGCGCGGCGGCACGCGCCGATCTTCGCGTTGGCGATGATCGTACTGTCGATGGCGCTGCTGCCGATCTATCCCTCCGGCATGAACTACTTCGTGTTCGGCTGCGTGATGCTGCGGACCAACCGTTGCATCAGCACGCGCCAGTACATGTTCGAGCTGGCGCTGTTGAACCTGGCGTTCCTGTCGCTGGCGTGGTGGATTGGCTACCCGTGGCAGGTGATTGCGTGGATTCCGGCGCTGACGGTCATTATTGGATTGATCGTCAACGTCGAGCGAACCAGCAGCGAGAAGGACGCCGCGCTGCGCCTTTCCCATGAGGAGGTACGACGCTTGGCGGCGACCGCCGAGCGTGAGCGCATTGGTCGCGACCTGCACGATCTGCTCGGGCATACCTTGTCGCTGATCACCTTGAAGATGGAACTGTCACGCAAGCTGTTCGAACGCGACCCGCAGCGCTCACAGCGCGAGCTGGCCGAGGCCGAGCAGATCGCGCGCGATGCGCTGGCCCAGGTGCGCAGCGCGGTTACTGGTTTTCGTGCTGCCGACCTTGCTGCTGAGTTGGCTTCGGCCCATCTATTGCTGGAGTCCTCGCGCGTGCACCTGCGTTATTCGCCACCACCGGCGATGCCTGCGTGGATCGAGGCGGGTTTGTCGATGGTGTTGCGCGAGGCAGCGACCAATATCGCTCGCCATGCCCAGGCCAACGAGGCGCTGATCAGCATCGACGTTTCGCCGGAGGCGGTACAGATGGAAGTAGTGGACGACGGTCGCGGTGGTGTTGCGGCCAATGGCAATGGTTTGGCCGGAATGCGCGAGCGGGTCTTGGCATTGGGCGGTGAACTGCAGATCGAGTCGCCGAAGGGCCAGGGCACACGCTTGAAGATCCGTGTCCCAGTGCAGGTGCAGGCGCAGGACAGGTCGTCGGCGTTGGTCACCGGCGTGCCGGCCGAGGCAGGAAGTCTGCCGGCGCAGGAGGCACGCGCATGATCCGCATCCTGTTGGCCGAGGATCAGGCGATGGTGCGCGGAGCGTTGTCGGCACTGCTCAACCTGGAATCGGATATCGAAGTGATAGGCACGGCTGCCGACGGCGAAGTCGCCTGGCGCGAACTGCAGCGCTTGAAGCCGGATGTATTGGTCACCGATATCGAGATGCCACTGTTGACCGGGCTGGAGTTGGCACAACGGGTGCAGCGCCAGCAGTTGCCGATCAAGGTGGTGATCGTCACCACGTTTGCCCGCAGCGGCTTCCTGCGCCGCGCATTGGAGGCTGGCGTGCAGGGTTACCTGCTGAAGGATGCGCCGGCTGAGAAACTGGCCGATGCACTGCGTCAGGTGCATCGTGGCGGCCGCGCGATCGATCCGCAGCTGGCGGTGGAGGCCTGGTCCGAGGCTGATCCGCTCAATGACCGCGAGCGTCAGGTGTTGCGCTTGGCAGGCGAGGGCCAGACTTCCGCCGAGATCGCCACGCAGCTGAATCTATCGCAGGGGACGGTGCGCAATTACCTGTCCGAAGCAATCGGCAAGCTGGGCGTTGGCAATCGCATCGAGGCCTATCGTCTGGCGCGCCAGCGCGGCCTGCTTTGAGGTGTGCGTGGCCGCGCTCAGGATGCGCAGCCACGCAGACTCAGTATGACAATGAAGCCCACCAGCAGGACTGCCCCCAGCGGACCATTCCAGACACGCGAGCTGTGCTGCATGGGCCGTGCATGCGCCCGCGACAACAGCGCCAGATCCCGGACATGGGCCACCTGGGCGTGGATGTCGGTGAGCCAGTTGGGCCCACGTGCACGGTCCAGCCAGACCTGGCAGGCGTCGTGGATCAGGACTGCATCCTTGTCGAGCATGCCCAGTGGAACCCGCAGTGTTGCCGGTGCATCTACGCCTTTCGGTTCGCGCCAATGCAGCCAGCGGATGAAGAACGGTGCCCGTTGCAGATAAGTGGCAGCGTTGCTTACCTGCAAGTGCAAGGCATGTACGGTGTGACCGCGCATCGTGGTGCGCTCCAGCCACACCCCCAGGATGTGGTTCCATGGGATACGGCCATATGCGCCGTGCTGGATACCGTCGGCATCGAGGCGCAGCAGCGGACCGGGCCTGAGTGCTGGCAGCACGATGTTCTGCCAGCCCAGTGCCAGCAACAGCACGGTGGTCGCCAATGAGACGGCGCCGAACAGCCAAGCACCTTTTTGCAGCAGTACCCAGGTGCACGCGGCAAACAACGATATGACCACTGCGACCAGCAGCAACGAGCTGATCGACAGGCTTGCCTCCAATGCGTCGCCCCGTTTGATGCCTTCGAGTGCGGCCCGATTGCGTGAACGCTGCAGCCATGACGTTGCCGCGTAGCCGCCAATGCATGCCGCCAGTGCCAGCGCACTGGTGATGGCATACAGGCCGACGCCGGCTGGCGGCGTACTGTTGCCCAGCAGCCAGTCCAGCCATGGAATGGCGTAGACAAAAGCCAGCAAACCGGTAACCGCAATGAGCAACAGCAGTAGGTACCTGGATATCTGCAGCAGCATCGCTCTGTCCCGTTGGCCCCGTGAGTGCATGATCGGGCCGGCGATGGGTTTTTGCCAGTCTCAAGCGCTGGACCGCAACCGATGGGGTGGGGGGGCGCGGCATTGACGGTGCAGCGCAGGTCCTGGGCTTAGCTGCGCGGCCCGCGTGCCATTGCTTGGAACACGCCATCACGGCGGACCCAGGCATGGAACAGGGCTGCGCCCACATGCACCAGCACCGTGGCAAACAGCAGGTAGGCCAGCAAGCTGTGGGCATTGCGCAGCAGTGCGTACAGCGATGGCGTATGCGGCACGATGGGTGGCAGCTGCACGCCGCCCCACAACACGATGGGATAGCCGCCTGCTGACAACATGGCCCAGCCGATCAATGGCATCGCCAGCATCAACGCATACAGCAACCAGTGCGAGGCGGTGGCGGCCCATGCTTGCCATGCCGGCAGATCAGCGGGTAGCGGCGGTGGCTTGTGGCGCAGGCGGTTGTACAGGCGCAGCAGGGCCAGTACCAAGATCAGGATGCCGAGCGGACGATGCAGATTGATCAAGCCGGGACGCAGATGCACCGAAGCAACCATGGTCACGCCGATGAACAGCATCGCCAGGATCAGCAGCGCCATGCTCCAGTGCAGTACGCGCGCCAGCAGGTTGAAGTGGCTGTTGCTGCTGTTCATGGCTGCACCTGTGCGTTGTCACGGGCGGCTTCGCCGGTTGCGCGCTCGCGTTCGCGGCGATTGAAGGATTGCGAGTACACCGCTGAGCGGGCCGTGAGGATGGGGTCGTCGCTGCCTTCGACGCCCTCAGGCAGGATCAACGGGTCGAAGTTGAGGTCATTGCAGCTGCCTTGTTCCTGCGCCTGCATCTGCTCGATGATGAGCACGCCGGCGGTTACTTGTTCGCGTTCGGCCGGCCACGGCACGGACGGGTCATTGATCGCGTCCTGTGCGCTGGCCAGGGTCACCACCAGATTCCAGCGAACCGGGCCCTGGGCGAGCCGCTGCTGCAGATCCTGGCTGAGGAAATCCACGCCGGCCTGTTCGCGGGTTGCGGCATCCAGTTCGCGCGGCGTGGCCTGTGGTTGCCAGCGCCAACGCACTGCACGGCGTTGCCCCTGTGCATTGGTGAACCAGAAACTGTTGACGCTGTTGAACTCGGTGCTGGCCCAGCTGTCGGTCCACGGTGCGGTCTTGGCCCATTGGGCGAAGGCACGGGCGCTGGGATATTTGTCCTGGATTGCGGCGAGCTTGGTCGGGTCCGGCTTGCCGGTGGCGGGATCGGGAATCTGTGCGCGGGTCTGCTCGTAGAAGGCCTCCGGTGTCGCGACGGCGAGGAATGGGAAGCTGTTCATGGCCATGCGCCATTGCTGGCCGTCATCGCTGCTCAGCTGCAGGGCGATACTGCGCACGCGCGCATTGTTGTCGGCACCATGCGGGTTGCCGCCGCCTATCGACAGCCGTCCGAGTACCGGCACACGTGCCTGTTCGAAGACGCGGGCGTGGGACAGTTGTGGCGCCTGTGCGTTTGGTTCTAACCAGCCGTTTACGCATACGCCCTTGCTGTGGGCACGACGAAAGCCGGGATGGTTTGCGCCGGTGGCTTCGATGGCGTCGGTGAAGTTCTGTGCGGTCAGGCGATCACGGCCTATCCAACCGGCGAGCCAGGCAAAGCCGAGTGCGACTGCACCGAGGATCAGTGCGATCAAGGCGATCCAGGGCAGGGGAGAATGCGACTGGCTGCCGCGCGCTTGCCCGCCGTGGCGGGTGAATTTGAATAGAGGCATTGCGGTACCAGTCTTGACCGACGGGAGCGTGGTGCCGCTATACGGTGGCAGAAGTGGCTGTAGAGGGCCAGCGTTGCTCCCTCCCATGCGCGCAAGCGCAGGGGCTTTCACCCCCCTCCTTGCACGCAGTGCAGGAGCTTTCAGCTCCCTCCCTTGCGCGTAGCGCAGGGGAGGGTTGGGGAGGGGTGAGCTTTTGCTTTGTTGCTGTCGCTTTGGCTGCTGGCTTTTCTCGCTTGGATCGCGGCGTGCATGCAAAGCAAAATCTGAAGCCAAAGCCAAAGCCAAAGCCAAAGCCAAAGCTCCCCTCACCCCAACCCCCGCTCCGCGCCCCGTCCCTTGCGCTGGCGCAAGGGCGTTCGATGGGCAGCGAACCAGTGGTTCGCAAGCTGCCCCTCTCACCCCGCAGGCGGGAGAAGGGCTAAGGCGACAGCCAGAGCAACAGCCAGAGCCAGAGCCAGAGCCAGAGCCAGAGCCAGAGCCAGAGCCCCCCTCCCCAGCCCGTTCGGCCCGAAGGCGTAGCCTTCGGTCGTTCATCAGGTCGCGCGGCAGTGCCGCGCAAGCAGACCTTCTTCACTCCCTGCGCTGCGCGCAAGGGAGGGGGGGCATCACGCGCGTGCGAGCTTGCGCAGGCGCTTGCGCTCCCTGCTGCGTGCACGCCAGTTGCGCCAATGTTGCTGCAGGCAAGAGAAAATTACATACAGCGCCGGTGTGCTGAGCAGGGTCAGGCTCTGTGAGATCAGCAGGCCGCCGATCATCGCGATGCCCAGCGGACGCCGCAGCTCGGAGCCTTCACCCAGGCCAATCGCAAGCGGCAGCGCAGCGAGGATGGCAACCATCGTGGTCATCATGATCGGGCGGAAGCGCACGATGCTGGCTTCGCGCACTGCTTCGGCCGGCGACTTGCCGTGCACGCGCTGCGCGACCAGGGCGAAGTCGATCATCATGATCGCGTTCTTCTTGACGATGCCGATCAGCAACACCAGCGCGATCATCGAGATGATCGACAGGTCGGTATTGGTGACCCACAGTGCCAGCAGTGCGCCCATGCCCGCCGCTGGCAGCGTGGACAGGATGGTCACCGGATGCACCAGGTTCTCGTAGAGCATGCCGAGCACGATGTAGACCGTGGCGATGGCGGCGATGATCAGCATCAGCATTGCGACCGGGTCCATGGCCTGGCGGAAACCTCCGGGCGCAGCCTGGCGGATGTCGCCGGGCATACGCAGGCCGGCGATCACCGACTTGACGATGGCGTCGCCTTCGCCGCTGCTTACGCCCGGCGCCAGGTTGTAGCTCAGGTCCATCACCGTGTACTGATTCTGGTGGGTGACCTGCGACGGTGCCAGGCCGGGCTCCTGATGGGCCAGTGCGGTCAGCGGAATCATCTGCCCGCTCTTGGACGGGACATACAGGTCTTCAATCGCGGCCGGGCTGCCGGTCTGGCTGGGCAGCGCATTGACCACAACACCATACTGGTTGAGATCGGCATAGATGGTGGAGATCTGGCGTTGGCCGAAAGCGCCGTACAGCGCGCCGTCTATGGCACCGATGGTCACGCCAAGGCGCGAGGCCTTCTCGCGGTCGATGACGATTTTCTGCATCAGCCCGCCCTTGTCCACGTCCGAGCCGACATCACGGAGCTGCGGATGCTGCTTCAACGCGGTCACCAGCTTGGGCAGCCATTCGGCCAGCTGTTCGGCGTCGTTGCCCTGCAGGGTCACGCGGTTCTGCGCGCCCTGTGAACCGCCACCGCCGCCGTCAGAGGGAAGGTCCTGGATTGCCCGCAGACGCACATCCAGATCCGGGAACTGCGCGGCTTTGGCACTGAGCCGGCTGACCACCACGTTGGTGGGCTCCTTGCGGCCTTCTTTCTCGGTATGCAGCTCGATGTTGAACTGTGCGCTGCTGCCCTGGCGGCTGGAGCCCAGTCGCGAGCCAACCATCTTCACCGCCGGGTCGGCCAGGAAGGTATCGCTGAGCCGGCGCTGGCGTTCGGCCATTTCCTGGAACGAGACGGTGGCGCTGGAGCTGGCGCGGCCCCAGATCAGGCCGGTGTCCTGCTCGGGGAACTGGCCCTTGCTGACCGAGCCGGCCAGGTAGAACGTGGCCACGATCAACAACAGCGGCGTCAGCGACAGCAACAGGGCGTGGCGCAGGGAGAAATCCAGCGCGACCGTATAGACCTTGAGCATGCCTTCATGCACGCGATCCAGCATGCGATTGATGCGGGTGTCGCGTGCGCCTTCGGCATGTGGATGCAGGAAGCGTGCGCACAGTGCCGGGGTCAGGGTCAGCGAGACCACCGCCGAGACCAGGATGGCCGCAACCAGGGTGAGGGTGAACTCGCGGAAGAACGCGCCGATCATGCCCTGGGCGAAGATGATCGGCAGGAACACCGCGATCAGCGAGGCGGTGATCGAGACGATGGTGAAGCCGATCTCGCGCGCACCTGCCATCGCTGCTTCTCTTCGCGGCATGCCCTCGTCGAGATGGCGCATGACGTTCTCGATCACCACGATGGCGTCGTCGACGACGAAGCCAATCGCGATCACCAGCGCCAGCAGGGTGAGGTTGTTGAGGGTGAAGTCCAGCGCGTACATCACCAACGCCGCACCGGCCAGCGACAGCGGGACGGTCACTGCGGCAATCAGCGTCGGCGCCAGCCGGCGCAGGAACAGCGCCATGGTCAGGATCACCATCAGCAGGCTGATCATCAACGTGATCTGTACTTCGGCCAGCGAGGCACGGATGGTCGGCGTGCGATCGAAGTACGGCGTCAGCGTGGTGCCTGCATCCAGATAGCCGGTGAGCGAGGGAATGGCAGCCTTTACCCGATCGACGGTAGCGACCAAGTTGTCACCGCTGCGCAGGTAGACATACATCAGCACGCCGCGCTTGCCGTTGAACCATGCGGCTTGATACGCGTCCTGCTGGCCGTCGTAGACCGTGGCCACGTCCTTCAGCCGGACGACTGCGCCGTCATGGGTGGAGATGGCGACGTTGGCGAAATCCGAGGCTTTGCGGATCTGGTCGTTGAGGATGATCGCGGTCTGGCTGCTGCCGTCGCTGAGGAAGCCCAGCGGCGAGGCGACGTTGGCCGCGCGCATCGCGTTGCGCAGATCATCCGGGCTCAGGCCCAGTGCAGTCATCGCACGCAGGTTGAGGTCCACGCGCACTGCTGGCGTGGAAGCGCCGGCAATATCCACCTGCGAGACGCCGGGCAGCTGGCGCAGGCGCTGCGCCAGCAGTGAGTCGGCGGTGTTGTACAGCTCGGCCACCGACTGCGTGTCCGAGGTCAACGCCAGCGCGATCACCGGATCGTCGTTGGGATTGGCCTTCTGGTAAGTCGGCGTATTGATGCCGGCTGGCAGGTCAGCCATGGCCGCGTTGATCGCAGCCTGCACGTCCTGTGCGGCCGAATCGATGTTGCGGCTGGTGTTGAACATCAGGAACACCATGCTGCGGCCGTCGCTGCTGCTGGAGCGCATGGTGTCGATGCCCGGTACCTGGCCCAGATGCCGTTCCAATGGCGCGGTAACCGTGGCCGCCATGGTGTTGGCGTCGGCACCGGTATTGGAGGCCTGCACGAAGATCACCGGGATGGCGAGATTGGGCAGGGCGGCAACGCCCAGCCGCAGGTAGCAGACCAACCCGGCGAAGAACAGGCCGATCGCCAGCAGGGTGATGCCGATCGGGCGCGAGATGAAAGGCGCGGAGATGTTCATCCGCGCTTACCGTGCCGTCTGCAGGCGTGCAGCGGCGCGTTGTTCGCGGCGCTTGGCCGCCCACTCGGACAGACGCTCGAAGTACAGGTAGATCACCGGCGTGGTGTACAGCGTGACCAGCTGCGACAGCAGCAGGCCACCGACGATGGCCACACCCAGCGGACGCCGCAGCTCCGAACCGATACCGGTGCCCAGCGCCAGCGGCAGGGCGCCGAGCATGGCCGCGGCGGTGGTCATCATGATCGGGCGGAAACGCAGCAGGCAGGCGCGGCGGATCGCGTCATAGGCATTGGCACCGGAGCGCTGCGCGTCCAGCGCGAAGTCGATCATCATGATCGCGTTCTTCTTGACGATGCCGATCAGCAGCACGATGCCGACGATGCCGTCCACCGACAGGCTCATGCCGCACAGGTACAAGGCCAGCAATGCGCCGACGCCGGCCGGCGGCAGGGTCGAGATGATGGTCAGCGGATGGATCCAGCTCTCGTACAGCACGCCGAGCACGATGTAGATCACCGCGATGGCGGCCAGCAGCAACAGGATCACGTCGGTCTGGCTGCTGGAGAACTCGGCCGCGGTACCGACGAACTGCGCCTGCATCTGCTGTGGAAGTTCGAGCTCGGCAACCGCCTTGTTGATCGCATCCACGCCTTCGGACAAGGAGTAACCCGGCGCCAGGTTGAACGAGATGGTCGCCGACGGCAGCTGCTGCTGGTGGCTGACGATCAGCGGTGCAGTACCGGGCTTGGCGCTGGCAATCGCCGACAGCGGGATGCTGCCGCCTGCGCCGAGTGCGATGCCGGTATTGGCACTGCCGATACCGGTGGCGGTGGACGAGTTGCTCGACGTCACCTGGCCCAGGGTGGTGGCATTGCTGCCACTGAGCGTGCCGCTGCCATTGCTGCCGATCGCCAGCTGGTTCATCAGCGCATCGCTGGTGCGGAACTCCGGCGCCACTTCCAGCACCACGCGGTACTGGTTGAGCTGGGTGAAGATGGTCGAGATCTGGCGCTGGCCGTAGGCGTCGTACAGCGTGTCGTCGATGGTCTGCATCGGCACGCCGTAGCGGCTGGCCTTGTCGCGGTCCACTTCCACATGCAGCGCGCGGCCATGGTTGGCGAGGTTGTCGTCGACGTCGGCCAGTTCCGGCAGCCGTCGCAAGGCGTCGGTGACACGCTCGGTCTGTTTGGCCAGCTCGGTGCTGTCCATGTCCGACAGCGAGAACTGGTAGGCGGTGGCAGCCACGCGCGTATCCAGGGTCACGTCCTGCACCGGCTTCAGGTACAGCGCGATGCCGGGGATATGTGCGGCGGCGGCCTGCAGACGCGGCAGGATCACATCCAGCCCATCGCGATCACCACGGTCCTTGAGCACGATGCTCAGCTGGCCCTGGTTGAGGGTGGGATTCATGCTGCCAGCGCCGATATAAGCAGCTACACCGGTGACCGCTTCATCGCCCTGCAGCGCGGCGGCGACGGCCTGCGTGCGCTGCTGCATCTGCTCGAAGGCGACGTTCTGGTCGGCGATGACCACACCGGTGACCATGCCGGTGTCCTGGTCGGGCAGCAGGCCCTTGGGGATCACCATGTACAGCAGGACGGTCAGCGCGACCGAGGCCAGGGCGATGCCCAAGGTCAGCGGCTGATGGTGCAGCACCCAGTCCAGCGTGCGCTCATACACGCCGACCAAGCGTGACCAGGCGGTGACCTTGCCTTCCGCTGCGGTCCGCTCATGCGCGTCGTCGCCTTCCGGCAGTGCATCGGGCTTGAGCAGGTAGGCGCACATCATCGGCGTCAGCGTCAGCGAGATCACCATCGAGATCGCCACTGCAATCGACAACACCCAGGCGAACTCATGGAACAAGCGGCCAGTGACGCCCGGCATCAGGATCAGCGGCAGGAATACCGCGATCAGCGACACCGTCAACGACAGCACGGTGAAGCCAATTTCCTTGGAGCCGATCTCCGCCGCTTCCTGGCCGTCCTTGCCCTTCTCGATATAGCGGACGATGTTCTCGATCATCACGATCGCATCGTCGACCACGAAGCCGGTGGCCACGGTCAGCGCCATCAGCGACAGGTTGTCCAGCGACATGCCGGCGAAGGCCATCACCCCGAACGTGCCGAGCAGGGACAGCGGCACCGCCACCGACGGGATCACCGTCGCCCAAAGCCGGCGCAGGAACACGAAGATCACCGCCACCACCAGGCAGATGGTGAGGATCAGGGTGAACTGCACGTCATGCACCGAGGCGCGGATGGTCACTGTGCGGTCGGAGAACACATCGAGCTTGACGTCGGCCGGCAGCATGCCCTGCAGGTTGGGCAGGATCTGGCGGATGTTCTCCACCGTCTTGACGATGTTGGCGCCGGGCTGGCGGCGTACTTCCAGCAGCACTGCGGGCTTGCCATCGGCCCAGGCGGCGAGCTGGTCGTTCTCGACGCCATCGACCACCTTGGCGACGTCGCGCAGGCGGACCGGTGCACCGTTCTGGTAACGGATGATGATGTCGTTGTAGTCGGCCGCGTCGCTGAGCTGGTCATTGGTGGACAGCGTATAGCTCTGCGTCTTGCCGTTGAGCGAGCCCTTGGGCGCGTTGACGTTGGCCTGGGTCAACGCACTGCGCAGGTCTTCCAGGGTCATGCCCATGTTGGACAGCTGGGCCGGGTTGACCTGGATGCGCACCGCCGGCCGCACATTGCCGGCGATGGAGACCAGGCCGACACCGTCGGTCTGTGACAGGCGCTGGGCGAGGATGGAGTCGGCGAGATCGTTGACCTCACGCAGCGGTCGCGTGTCCGAGGCCAGTTTCAGGGTCAGGATCGGCGCATCGGCCGGATTCACTCGGTTGTAGACCGGCTGGTAGGGCAGCGAGCTGGGCAGGGTGGCTTGGCGGATGGCCGCCTGCACGTCCTGCGCGGCGGTATCCAGATCGCGTTCCATCGAGAACTGCAGCACGATGCTGGACAGGCCGGCCGACGAATCGGAGGTCATCATGTCCAGCCCGGAAATCTGCCCCAGCTGTCGCTCCAGCGGCGTGGTCACCAGCGAGGCCATGGTCTGCGCGCTGGCACCCGGGTACTGGGTGGTCACCACCAGACTGGGCGCTTCGATCTCGGGCAGGGCCGCAACCGGCAGGCGCTGGTAACCGAGGATGCCCAGCAGCATCAGCCCGATCATCAACAGGGAGGTGGCGATCGGGCGCCGGATGAAGATAGTCGAAAAGCCCACGGTCGGTTCCTGGTGCAGGGGAGGGGAGGCGGGTGCCGGCCAACGCGTCAGCGCGGCGGGCCACCCCGTCCACCACGGCTGCCACTGCCCTTCTGGGCGGCTGCCTTGAGCTGTGCCTCAGTCGGTGCCGGCGGTGCCTGGCCCGGCGCAAGCGCATTGACCTTGCTGCCTTCCTTCAAACGGAACTGGCCTTCGGTGACGACCTTGTCACCAGCCTGCAGACCGCTGCTGATGACCACGTGGCTGTCATCGACCTGGCCGCCCTGCACCACATTGCGCAGGGTGACGGTGTTGTCGGGCTTGATCAGATAGACGAAGTCGCTGGTGCTGCTGCGTTGCACCGCTTCGGCCGGTACCACGATTGCACCCGGCAGCACGTTGAGCTTCATCTGCACGTTGACGAACTGGCCCGGCCACAGCGTGTCGTTGGCATTGGGGAACTGCGCGCGCAGGCGGAAGGTACCGCTGCTGCTGCTGATCTGGTTGTCCACCACCTGCAACACGCCGTCGGCATTGACCACGCTGCCGCCTTCGCGGTCCAGGGTGGCGGTCTGCAAGGGGCCTGCAGCCTGTGCGCTGCGCACCGCGTCGAGCTGCTGTTCCGGCAGGTTGAACAGCACATAGGCCGGCTGCAGCTGGGTGACGGTGACGATCTGGCTGCCGGCGCTGACCACATTGCCCGGGTCGACCGCACGGATACCGGCGATGCCGTTGATTGGCGAGGTGATGCGGGTGTAGTCCAGCTGCACCTTGGCCTGTGCGGCCGAGGCCTGCGAGGCGGCGACGGCGGCTTGGTACTGGGTCACCTGGTTGCGCAGCGTGGTCAGGTCGGTCTGGGCGACAAACTGGCGGTACTCCGGTGAGTTGGAGCGCGCGTAGTTGGACTGCGCGGTGGCCAGCAGGGCCTCGTTCTGGCGCTTGCTGGCGACAGCCTGGTCGTACTGGGCCTGGAAGGTGCGTGGGTCGATCTGTGCCAGCAGATCACCCTTCTTGACCGCCTGGCCTTCGCGGAAGTTGACGCTGAGCAGCTGGCCGCCGACCTGCGGGCTTACCGTGACGGTATTGAACGCGGTCACCGTACCTTGTGCGGTCAGGTAAACCGGCACGTCCTTCTTCTCGGCGCTGACCGCAGTGACCGGCACCGGGTCCTTGTCCTGCTCGCCCCGGCCGCCCTGGTTCATGCCTGCCGGCGCAGCACCGGCCTTCTGCTTGCCGCCCCCCATCAGCCGATAGCCGATACCGGCCACCAGCAGCACTGCAATGACCAGCAGTACGATCTTCCAGAAACGCGACATGCGAAAACTCCTGAGGAACTGATAGGGGATGGCAAACAAGGCGCAGAGGATACCGCCGCGCCTGTTGTCATGGAGGCATGACCGATGGGCCACGCATACAGACCCGTGCAGGTGATGAACGTTCCATCGCGGCATCGGTTGACCTGATGTTGTAGCGCCGAGCCATGCTCGGCAGGAGCCTTCCCGGCATCGCATCAACATGCAGGACGGTTGTGGGAGCGGCGTGAGCCGCGAAGCTGATGGTCTGCCGGATCGCAGACCAGTTGCTGGTTCCCATTGTGTCGGCTTCGCGGCTCACGCCGCTCCCACAAGTCGGTGGCTGCGAGGAAGGCTCCTGCCGAGCATGGCTCGGCACTACATGGAGCCCTGCATACTGGTGGGTTGCGGGTAAGGCCCCTGCCGAGCATGGTTCGGCGCTACGGCTGATCGCCTACAGCGAGCCGGTTCCCTGCCTGCGGGCGTTTGGCCCATGATTGGCCTACATTCACCCGGTCCCCGACTGGAAGGAGAGTTGCTGATGGCCCGCAAGACCGTGTTGCTGTCTGCCTTGCTTTGCGCCCTTGCCCCGCTGGCGCAGGCCCAGGATGCCGCCCAGCGGCCGGAGGTGGCGGCCGCTGCCACTCGCCTGCAGCAACAAGTGGTGGATTGGCGTCGCGATTTTCACGCCCATCCGGAACTCTCCAATCGCGAAGAGCGCACCGCGGCCAAAGTCGCCGAGCGCCTGCGTGCGATGGGCTTGAATCCGAAGACCGGCGTCGCCGTGCACGGTGTGGTCACCATCATCAAGGGCGGGCTGCCCGGCCCGAAGATCGCCTTGCGTGCCGACATGGACGCGCTGCCGGTCACCGAACAGACCGGCCTTCCATTTGCCTCCAAGGCCACCGCCGAGTATCGCGGCGAGCAGGTCGGTGTGATGCATGCCTGCGGTCATGACGCGCACACCGCAACCTTGTTGGGCGTGGCCGACGCGCTGGTCGCCATGCGCGACAAGCTGCCCGGCGAAGTGATGCTGATCTTCCAGCCGGCCGAGGAAGGCGCGCCACCGCCGGAGCAGGGCGGTGCCGACCTGATGCTCAAGGAAGGCCTGTTCAAGGACTTCAAGCCGGAGGCGGTGTTCGGCCTGCATGTGTTCTCCAGCGTGCAGGCGGGCCAGATCGCCGTGCGCGGCGGCCCGCTGATGGCGGCTTCCGACCGCTTCGGCATCACCGTCAATGGTCGCCAGACGCATGGCTCGGCGCCGTGGAACGGCGTTGACCCGATTGTTGCGGCCTCTGACCTGATCGGCACCGCACAGACCATCGTCAGCCGCCGCGCCAACCTGTCCAAGCAGCCGGCAGTGCTCACCTTCGGCGCGATCAAGGGCGGCATCCGCTACAACATCATTCCCGACTCGGTGGAGATGGTGGGCACCATCCGCACCTTCGACCCGGACATGCGCAAGCAGATCTTCGCCGACCTGCGCAACGTCGCCGAGCACACCGCCGCCGCCCACGGTGCAACGGCTGTCACCGACATCTACGAGAAGGACGGCAACCCGGCCACGGTCAACGATCCGGCACTGACCGCGCGCATGCTGCCCAGCCTGCAGGCGGTGGTGGGCAAGGCCAACGTCTACGAGCCGCCGCTGCAGATGGGCTCGGAAGACTTCTCGCTGTACGCACAGCAGGTGCCGTCGATGTTCTTCTTCGTCGGCTCCACCGGCGCCGGCATCGACCCGGCCACTGCGCCGAGCAACCATTCGCCCAAGTTCCTGCTCGACGAAAAGGCACTGGATGTCGGCCTGCGCGCGCTGTTGCAGGTGTCGCTGGATTACCTGCACGGTGACAAGGCAGGCTGAGTCCGGGTAGTGTCGGGGGCTTACCTACAAGGAAGAAGGCGCCCCATGACAGCCAGCCTGGCCATGCTGCTGCAGTCACAGCTCGACCCTCAGCTCACAGCCGAAGCCCTGCTTGCGCAGCTACGCAGCGATTGGCCAGATCTGGACCAGTCGCTGCTGCGGGTGGGCGAAGCAACGACGGACGACACCGTCGACAAGGATGCCGATGGCGACGATTCACCGATGCTGTGTCTGGAATACGCCGACTACCTGATCGCGTTGATGCCGATCCCGGTGCAGATCGGTGATGACATCGCGCAGATCTGCGCGCACAGCCGGCTGTGGCCAGACGCCACGCCGGCGCCGGTGGACTACGCCGCACACACCATCGTCACCGTGATGCGCTTCGGCGACGACGCGCAGGAAACCAATCTTGTCGCACAGGCCGCACTGCTCAGTCGCGTGCTGGCGTCGGCTGTGGCCGTGTCCAACAGCATCGAGGCGGTGTACTTCGGCAGCGCCAATCACGTGGTGCTGCCAAGCCTGTTCCGCGAGCTGACCCAGGCCACCTTGCCCGAGCCGCTGCCGATCGCCTGGGTGGCGATCAATGTCGGCCAGCGCCCGGACGGGGTGATGACCGGCCATACCCGCGGCATGGACATGCTGGGCCTGATGGACATCGAGATTCCCGAGACCGGGGAAACTGCCGAAGGCGTGTTCGGCCGCCTCACCGGCATCGTCGATTACCTGATCGAGAACGGCATGGTCATCAGCAATGGCGACACTCTCGGGGCGACCGAGGAGGAGCGTATCCGCGTGGTCTACGGCCCCTCGGCGCTGGACCCGGAGCGGGAAGTGATGCGGCTGGTGAGCGAGGAGATCCCGCAGGCCAAGCCCAGCAAATCGTGGTGGGCGCGGCTGCTGAACTGAAGCTGCGCCAGACACCGCTTTTCCTGCGAAAGAGCGCCTCGGTATATCCGGCGCTCAAGCTGGCGCAACTACAATGGGGCCGATGAACACTCCCCAAGATTCCAGCCTCGGCCGTGAGGTCGACTACCCCCGCCAGTACGACGCCAGTCTGCTGTTCCCGATTCCGCGCGCCGGCGCCCGTGCCGAGATCGGTCTGGGCAGCGAACTGCCGTTCGTCGGCGAGGACCGCTGGCATATCTATGAGCTGGGCTGGCTGGATGCACGCGGCAAGCCCTGCGTGGAAACCGCAACCCTGTACGTGCCGGGTACCTCGCCGAACCTGATCGAGTCCAAGTCGCTCAAGCTATACCTCAACTCGCTCAACGGGGCGCGCTTCAACCGTGCCGAAGCCGTGCGCGAACGCATCGCCACCGATCTGTCGACCTGTGCCGGTGCCGATGTGCGGGTCGAGTTCGGCCTGCCAGCGGTGGCCCAGGCGCCGGGTGAGAGCATCGATCACCTGGATGTCGCCATCGACAGCTATGGCCCACCCGATGCGAACCTGCTGCTGGCCGATGCCAGCACCGTGGTCAGCGAGACGCTGGTGTCGGCCCTGCTCAAGTCCAACTGCCCGGTGACCGGCCAGCCGGACTGGGCCAGCGTCAGCATCCGCTACCAGGGCCCACGCATCGACCGCGAAGGGCTGCTGCGTTACCTGGTCAGCTACCGCGACCACGCCGAGTTCCACGAACAGTGCGTGGAGCGGATCTTCCTGGAGCTGAGCCAGCGCTGCCAGCCGACCTCGCTGGAGGTGGAGGCACGCTATACCCGCCGTGGCGGCCTGGATATAAATCCGCGTCGTGCCAGCCCGGGCTTGGCCGCCAGCCCCCCGATCCGCGACCTGCGTCAATAAACATTCAGCTGCGTACGCTGGTTTTTACGTTGGCACGATGAAACCTTAACAGGCGTCGTGCAATCGTTGCTCCCCGTCAGTCACGGAGGAGCAGCCTGGATGAGCAGTACGGATAAGAAAGCCGATTTTTCCGGTGTAACCGGGACCGTCACCAGCACCGAACAGATAGTTGAAAAGGCGGATTTTTCCGGCGTCACGGCAACAGTGACCAGCACAGAAGAGATCGTCGGCGGGCAGGAATACATCGTGCAGAGTGGCGACAGCCTCTCCAAGATCGCCAAGAAGCTGCTCGGCGATGGCAATGCATGGAAGAAGATCTTCGATGCCAACCGCGATGTCCTCGATGACCCGGACAAGATCCGCCCGGGACAGACGCTGAAGATTCCGGCGCGTCAGGGTTGATCCTCGCGCCAGTACGTACGCAATTTCAAACCAGATTCGGAGCAATTCATGAAGAAGACTTCGCTTAGCAGTGCCCTGATGATCGCTGTGGTCGGTGCCGTGGCACTGGTTGGCTGCAAGAAGAAAGAAGAAGCGGCACCAACCCCGCCTCCTCCGGCTGCGAGCGCCCCGGCGCCGATGGTTGAGTCGGCTCCTGCTGCGCCGGTTCTCGCCGTGACAGCAGTGACTGTCGGCAATGTGGCGGCGGCTGACATGTCGGTGGCACCGGTTGCCGTGCTGGCAGCCAAGGACAAGATCATTGTTTCGGTCAAGACCAGCGGCACCGCCAGCAATGTGCCAGTGGCGGCCAAGTTGACCTACCAGGATGGTCAGACCGCCGGTGAGCAGAGCGCCACGCTCAATGCGACAGACGCTGGGACCACCAACATCGAATTCGCCAACAGCAAGCCGTGGCCGGCTGGCAAGTACACCGCCGACGTCACCGTCGATGGCAAGGCTGCCGGTACCCCGCAGCAGTTCGAGGTGAAGTGAGCAAGGCGTAAGCCGGCGAACTCTCTCCCGCCGGTGATACGCATGGGCGCAGCCACCAGGCTGCGCCTTTTTTTTTGCATCAACCGTAAATGCTTCTTGTAGGAACGGCGTCAGCCGCGAGACAGAGACACCATCAGATGCAGGGATTCGAGCAACCTCAGCGTCGCGGCTGACGCCGCTCCCACATGCAATCCAATCCTGTTCCGCTCCAGTGAACTGCTTGTCGCGCGAACCTTGATCTGCGCACTGTCTACACCTGTCCGCGTACAGCGCGAGTGGTTGCAGCTGAGACCACCACCGCGGCATACAGCGCGGGCCAAGACGGCACAAGGCCTGCGCCACCTCGCGGCGCGGACGGCAAGTCTTTCCCTACCTTGGCGTATGGATTTGCTTTGCCCGCTCGTGTCGAAAACGCGACAATGCGAGGGTTTCCTCATCCGGCAGCCGGAGAGGGATTGCGCGCCGGCCCACTGGATGGCCGTGCGCCTGCCCAGTCGCCGCTGCCATTCCACGCACCGCATCCGTCAGCAAGAGAGTTTTTGCCCCCATGTCGAATACGCCGAAGATCATCTACACGCTCACCGACGAAGCTCCGTTTCTGGCCACGCAGTCGCTGCTGCCCATCGTCGATGCCTTTACCGCGACCGCCGGCATTGCCGTCGAAACCCGCGACATCTCGCTGTCCGGCCGCATCCTGTCGCAGTTCCCGGATTTCCTGAAGGACGAGCAGAAGATCAGCGATGATCTGGCCGAACTGGGCGAACTGGCCACCAAGCCGGAAGCCAACATCATCAAGCTGCCGAACGTGTCGGCCTCGGTGCCGCAGCTCAAGGCCGCGATCAAGGAACTGCAGGACCAGGGCTTCATCCTGCCGAACTACCCGGACGCACCGACCGACGATGTGTCGCGTGACATCCAGGCGCGCTACGACAAGATCAAGGGCAGCGCGGTCAATCCCGTGCTGCGCGAAGGCAATTCCGATCGCCGCGCACCGCTGTCGGTGAAGAACTACGCCCGCAAGCACCCGCACCGCATGGGTGCATGGACTGCCGACTCCAAGTCGCACGTCGCGCACATGGACGGCGGTGATTTCTACGGCAGCGAAAAGTCGGCCACCGTCGCCAACGCCGGCAGCCTGAAGATCGAGCTGGTGCAGAACGACGGCAACACCGTCGTGCTGAAGGCCAAGACCGCAGTAAAGGCCGGCGAAATCGTCGACGCCTCGGTGATGAACCGCAAGGCGCTGGCTGCGTTCGTTGATGCACAGATTGCCGATGCCAAGGAGCAGGGCGTGCTGTTTTCGCTGCACCTGAAGGCGACCATGATGAAGGTCTCCGACCCGATCATGTTCGGTGTGGTGGTCGATGAGTTCTACAAGGACGTGCTGGCCAAGCATGCCGCCAGCCTTGCGCAGATCGGCTTCGATTCCAACAACGGTATCGGTGACCTGTACGCGCGCCTGCCGCAGCTGCCGGAAGCCGAGCAGACCGCGATCAAGGCCGACATCGCCGCCGAGTACGCCAAGCGTCCGGCCGTGGCCATGGTCAATTCGGACAAGGGCATCACCAACCTGCACGTGCCGTCGGACGTGATCGTCGACGCCTCGATGCCGGCGATGATCCGTGACTCCGGCAAGATGTGGAACGCCGAAGGCAAGCTGCAGGACACCAAGGCGGTCATTCCGGACCGCTGCTACGCCGGCGTGTACCAGGCCGTTATCGAAGACTGCAAGGCGCACGGCGCGTTCAACCCGGCCACCATGGGCTCGGTGCCGAACGTCGGCCTGATGGCGCAGAAGGCCGAGGAATACGGCTCGCATGACAAGACCTTCCAGATCGCCGCCGATGGCGTGGTCAAGGTCACCGACGAAGCCGGCAACGTGGTGTTCGAACACCACGTTGAAGCCGGTGACATCTGGCGCATGTGCCAGACCAAGGATGCACCGATCCAGGACTGGGTGAAGCTGGCCGTCAGCCGTGCGCGCCTGAGCAACACTCCGGCGCTGTTCTGGCTGGATGCCAAGCGCGCCCACGATGCGCAGGTGATCGCCAAGGTCGAAAAGTATTTGAAGGACCACGACACCAGCGGCCTGGACATCCGCATCCTGTCGCCGGAAGAAGCCACCGCCGTGTCACTGGAGCGCATCCGCAAGGGCGAGGACACCATCTCGGTGACCGGCAACGTGCTGCGTGATTACCTGACCGACCTGTTCCCGATCCTGGAGCTGGGTACCAGCGCCAAGATGCTGTCGATCGTGCCGCTGATGGCCGGTGGCGGCCTGTTCGAAACCGGTGCCGGCGGTTCGGCACCCAAGCACGTGCAGCAGTTCGTTGAAGAGGACTACCTGCGTTGGGATTCGCTGGGTGAGTTCCTGGCCTTGGCCGCCTCGCTGGAGCACCTCGGCCAGCGCTACGACAACAAGGGCGCCACCGTGCTCGCCAATGCGCTGGATGCTGCCAACGGCAAGTTCCTGGACAACGACAAGTCGCCGTCGCGCAAGCTCGGTGGCATCGACAACCGCGGCAGCCACTTCTACCTCGCCATGTACTGGGCGCAGGCGCTGGCTGAGCAGAACGACGATGCCGCATTGAAGGCGAAGTTCGCACCGCTGGCAGAAGCACTGACCAGCAACGAGCAGAAGATCGTCGACGAGCTGGCAGCGGTGCAGGGCAAAGCCGTGGACATCGGTGGTTACTACCGTCCGGATCTTGCCAAAGCTGGCCCGGCGATGCGCCCGAGTGCCACCCTCAATGCCGCGATCGCCAGCCTCAACGGCTGAGTGCTGCAGAGAAATGACGGCTGTTTTTTCGTAGCCGCCGTTACACATTGAAAGCCTGCGTCCTTTACGGACGCAGGCTTTTTTGTGTTCGCGTGAAGGCGATGTGTACATACGACCAAGGTCGTGTGTTGAAAGCTGCGCCGGAAAATCGAAGTGTGTGTCCAATCACCCTTTCACATACAGCTTCTGGAATAGCCTCATCCGACACGCAGGGAATCGCATGACGCGAGCGCGTCAAAAAGGGGAAGAGGCATGACCAGGGTGCTGGTAGTGGGCTCGGACACCCGGGAGGAGCAGACGCTCCTTGGGCGATTGAGGGAGATTGCAGGGTTACCACCGGAGGGCCTGCAACGCTGTGTCGATCTGGATCAGTGCGACCTGCTTCTGGTCCGCGATACCCCGGCGTTGCGCAGCGCTGCCCAGCACATGGCCAGCAAGCGGCCGACCATGCGGCTGTGGCTGCATGATGATGCCGGCGCCGTACACGATGGCCGCAGTAGCGAGGAACTGCATCTTGATCGGGCGCAGATCCAGCACGCGTTGGCACCGCCTTCTACGTCGACCACAACCGATGGTCTGTATCTGGCCAGCGGCGCCAAACAAGTTACCCGCCTTTTGCGGCAGCGCTTGCAGGAAAAGCAGGGCCGTGCGGTGCTGTCATTGCAAGGTCAACCACAGCTGCTGATTGATTTCGAACACGACCAGATGGTGCCGCTCTACGTGCATCCAACGCAGGGGCCAAGCCTGGCACAGCAATTGGGTGACGTATTCGAGTTGCTGGCCTTGCAGGAATTGTCGCTGGCGCGTTTCCAGGCCTTGGCAGAGAACCTGTCGCGGCAACCGCTGCGGCCGCTGCTGTGGCAGATGGCGCAGTTTGGCGACAATTGGACCGATTTCGATCGCCGCCTGCAACAGAACGCCCGGGTAAGCCTGCTGCGCTGGCCGGACTTCCGTGTGCTTGCCCATCAACACGATGGTTTCAGGTTGTGCTCGCTGCTGCTGAAAAAGCCCTGCACCCTGAGCGAATGCACGGAACTGCTGGAACTGGATAGCAACGCAACCCGCGCCTTCATGCGCTCGGCCTACTTGTGTGGCTATGCCAAGGTGGAGGTGCCGGAGTCTGCCTCGGCGCCGCCGCTGGCACCAGCCAAACTTGGTGCCAGCGCCTTGCTGGCACGGATGTGGCGCAGCGTCCGTCACCGTACAGGGACCCATGCATGATCGAACACAAGGTAGTGATTCTGGGCGCCATGGGGGCAGGGAAATCGACGCTGGTGCGCGCTGTAGCGGGCGGCACCGTCATCGACACCGATGTACTCAACACCGATGCCAGTTCGTCCAAGCTGGCAACCACGGTGGCGATGGACTATGCCGACGTGAGTCTGCCCAATGGCGACCGGCTGCGCCTGTACGGCACACCGGGGCAGGAGCGGTTCTCCTTCATCTGGCCGGTGCTGCTGCAAGGCGCACGTGGCGTGGTGATCCTGGCTGATGCCTCCAGTCCCGACGTGGCGCAGGAAATGGAACGTTATCTGCTGGCACTGCGCGAACACGCCGGGACGGTTCCAGCGGTGATTGGTGTTTCAAAATTTGATTTGATGCCCGACGTGGATCTTGATGCCTGCCTGCTGCAGGCACAGAAGACCGCGGGCAGGCCGTTGCCATTGGTGCCGTTCGACGCACGCTCGGAGGATGCGGTGATGCTGTTGATGGATGTATTGATGGGTGAAGTCGAAGCCGCTGCCCTGGTGGGCACCCATGACTGAGGCCAAGGCGATTGCACTGCTGGAAGACTGGGAGGTCGCCGCAATTGACCAACGGCTGCAGGAGTTCACCAGCTCGGTGGATGGTGTGCGTGCCGCCGTCGTTGCCAGCATCGATGGTTTTGTCCTGGCACAGGCGGCCACCGAGACCTCCAGTGGCGAACGCCTGGCTGCAATGACCAGCGCCATGCTGGCCTTGGCCTCGGCGGTTGGCCGCGAGCTGGCCTTGGGCACGATGGACGTGCTGATGCTGGAGGCCAGCGAAGGCAAGGTATTGATGCAATCGATCCAGCTGCCGCGCGGTTCGTTGTTGCTGATGGCCGCCTGCGGCCAGCGCAGCGTGATCGGGCATGTGCTGTGGAGTGCGCGCGAGTGTGGGCGCAAGATCCAGGCGGAGTTGTCCGGGGAGTGAGGGGGCGGTAGCTGTGGCTGCATTGGAGCCAAAGCCAAGGCTCCCCTCATCCCAACCCTTCTCCCGCGGGCGGGAGAAGGGCTAAAGCCGAAGCCGAAGCCAAAGCCGAAGCCGAAGCCAAAGCCGAAGCCAAAGCCAAAGCCGAAGCCAAAGCCAAAGCCAAAGCCAAAGCCAACAGGGCGCGAGCGCCTGCTTCGCTCCCTCCCTTTTGCGTAGCAAAGGGGAGGGTTGGGGAGGGGTGACTTTGGCGCGAAACCTGCAATCCACGAACACCTTCGTCCCCAAGCCTGTCCCGAACAGCAGTCAGTGGCGTATGGTCAGCGCAACTTCCCGGTGTTCATCCGCATGCGATTGCCCCGTATCTGCATTGCCCCCGCGCCTCGGCAACGCCAGGTCATGCCCTCATGACCGAGTCGGCTACAGACGGCACGTTGGCCGCCAGCGTCGCCAGCTGCATCGCGCAGGGCTTCGAGGACTACCACCGCGACTTCGCGCAGGTCAGCCGGCGTGCACGAGAGCGCTTCCAGCGTCGTGATTGGGCTGCTGCCAAAGCCGATGCAGTGGAACGCATCGAGCTATACGACGTCTGTGTCGCTCAATGCCGCGCGCAGCTGGATCAGCTACTGCAGGGCAGTAGCGAGTTGCAGCTGCTGTGGCGGCGGGTCAAACAGGATTTCGCGGGGTTGATCGAGAGTCGCATCGACGGCGAGCTCTACAAGACCTTCTACAACACGCTCACCCGGCGTCTGTTTGCTACCCATGGCGTGGATGACAGCATCGAGTTCATGGCGCTGGACATCGAACCCTCCGACGCCATCACCCACCCGGTCGCGCGGCATGTCTATGCGGTGTCCGAGGCGCGTCCGGCCGAAGCGTTCTCACGTTTGTTGGCGGACTATGCGTTCGACCTGCCGTACGCGCACCAGCTACGTTGTGCAGCGGCCATAGCGGTGCGGCTGCAAGATGACCTAGCCCATTGGGGGCCGTACCCGGTACGCGCGATCGAGCTGTTGCAGACGGTGTTCTATCGCGAGCGACGTGCCTATCTGGTCGGGCGCGTGTTCGGCGAGCATCGCTTCTCGCCATGTGTGATTGCGCTGGTGAATGATGGCAATGGCATCCGCGCGGAGGCCGTGCTCAGCCGCCGCCGCGATGTCGCGCATCTGTTCGGCGTCTCGCGCAGCTACTTCCAGGCCGATCTGCCAACCGTGGCCGATGCAGTGGTGTTCCTGCGCAGCATCCTGCCGGGCAAACCGGTGGATGAAATCTATACGGTGCTGGGCCGGGCCAAACAGGGCAAGACCGAGCGTTACCGCACCTTCTTCAGTCACTTCCAGCAGCACGACAACGAGCAGCTGGTGCACGCTGAAGGCACCCCCGGCATGGTGATGACGGTATTCACCCTGCCCAGCTACCCGCTGGTGTTCAAGCTGATCCGTGATCGTTTTGCCTGGCCCAAGACCATGAGCAGGCAGGACGTGGAGGACAAGTACGCGCTGGTGTTCAACCTGGATCGTATCGGTCGCCTGTTGGATGCACAGCCGTATCGCCATCTGCGCTTTCCGCTACAGCGTTTTGCACCGGCCTTGTTGCACGAGCTGGTGAACGAGTGCAGCCAGAGCGTGCGCGTCGACGGCGATGAGGTCGAGATCGCGCTTTGTTATGTGCAGCGTCGGTTCCGGCCGTTGAATCTCTATCTGCGCGAGCAGGGTACGGAGGCGGCGCGCGCTGCCGCGCTGGACTATGCGCAGGCGATTCGCGACATGGCCTGCAACAATATCTTCCCTGGCGACATGCTGTTGAAGAATTTCGGAGTGTCGCGGCATGGTCGTGCGGTGTTCTACGACTATGACGAATTGTGTCTGGTGACCGAGTGCAACTTCCGCCAGTGGCCAAGGCCGCGCAGCGAGGAAGAGGCAATGGCGGCCGAACCCTGGTTCCATGTCGCGCCCAACGATGTGTTCCCCGAGCGCTTCGGGCTGTTCATGGGCTTGCCACGCTCGTCGTTGGAGGTGGTGCAGGAGAAGTTTGGGGAGCTGTTTGATCCAGCGTGGTGGCGGGGGCTGCAGGCCGGATTCCAGCAAGGGCTGTACCCGGACACCCCACCGTACCCGCGTGCGCTGCGACTGGCGTGAGGCTTGCAGCGATCCACTGGCCGCGCTTTAATCCGCCTTCCGGACACAAGGAGAAGTGGAATGCGACAGGTATTTGCGGCAATGGTGTTTGGCGCGGTGCTTGTGACTGCGGCGCCGGTGACTGCCATGGCAGAGAGCGGTGGTGGTATCGCGGCGGTACGCGAGCGGATTGAAAGCAGTTTGGTGGTGCGTGGCGAAGTCAGTATCGAAACCGACGGATCGGTATCTGCAGTGCAGCTGGCCAAAGAGGACAAGCTGCCCGTTGGCGTGGTGAGTATGGTGCGCGATGCCGGGCTGAAGTGGCGCTTCGAGCCTGTGCTCAGGGATGGTGTCGCAGTCCGCGCGCTGGCACCAATGAGCCTGCGTGTCATCGCCCGCAAACTGGAGGGTGATCGCTATGAAATCAGCCTGCGCGGCATCAATTTCGCGCGGCTCGACGCCGACGATCCGGAGAACATCGCGCGTGTTTCGCTGAAACCGCCGCGCTATCCCGAGCAAGCCTACCGTGCAGGGATTTCCGGCAGTGTCTATCTTCTGGTCAAGGTCGGCAGGGACGGCAAGGTCGAGGATGCTTTTGCCGAGCAGGTGAACCTTACCTTCCTCAGCAGGGAGAACGATCAACGACGTGCCCGCGACCTATTGGCCAAGAGCGCGCTGGCCGGTGCCCGGCAGTGGACCTTCCGGGTTCCGACGCAAGGTCCTGTTGCCGCTCAGCCGTTCTGGAATGTGCGCGTGCCGGTCAGCTATTCGCTGGACAACGGTGGTGCCGAGGGCCAGGAACAGGGGCGCTGGGTGAGCTATGTGCCGGGCCCGCGTGAACGTGCGCCGTGGCGCGAGGGTAGCGAGCAGCTCGGCTTTTCACCGGATGCGCTTGTCGATGGCAGTGTCAATCTGGTCGACAACAATGGCCCGCACCTGCTGACTCCGCTGCAAGGCAGCTAAGGCGCTGTGGTAGTGCCGAGCCATGCTCGGCAGGGGCGTCACCGGGAACGCCTCAGCCGAGCATGGCTCAGCTCTACAGGTAGAGCAGGCGCTGCGAAGCGTCCAATCAGTAC
>NZ_JBRREG010000014.1:0-59886 GCF_056760155.1 Stenotrophomonas sp. STEN022 | reverse complement strand
ATTCAGGAGAGCTAGTCCCCTCTCCCGCATGCGGGGGAGGGGTAGGGGTGAGGGTGCTTCTAAGCTTTTAAAGCATTTACAGCTTTTAAACCAAAGCTCAAAGCAAAGGCCTCAAAGCCGAAGCCGCAAAGGCCTCACCCAGCCAACTTTCCATAAACACTGAAACCGGTAAGCCATAGCCCCAGCATGCTGCCCAAATTGGTCAGCATGAAAGTCAACACGATGCGGGTAACGCGATTCCGGTACCAACCTTTCACGCTCTGCGCATCGTCACGCAGTTGTAGGAAGTCCTGATACGTGGGCTTGCGCAGCCGCGTCTCTACCAGCGCCGAAAACGCACCGGTGGGAATGCTCAAACGGAAGGGCTTGAACGGCGCGACCACAATCGCGGTCAGAATGCTCAGCGGATGGCTGGCAGCGAGCAGCGCGCCCAAGCCAGCCAGGCCGCCGGTGAACATCGCCCAGGTCAGCAGCATGTCGGCACCCATGCCCATGCCGCCCTTCCAGAAGCCAAAGCCAATGCCGCCCAGCACGATGGCCAGGATGCCCAGCGTGATCCACGGGATGTTGCGCTTCTTCGGCACCGACTCCAACTGCTCGCGAAGCGGGCCGGGTGCCTCGGTATCGGTTTCCAGATAGCGGGCCAACCCAGCAAGGTGACCCGCGCCAACAACTGCCAGCACATTGCGCTGCTCGCTGCTGTGCTCTTCGCGCAGGCGCGTGGCCATGTAGCGGTCACGCTCGCCGATGATGGCCTGGTACAGCGCCGGGCTTTCATTGGCGAACTCGCCGAAGCTCGACTCCAGCATATCGCCCTGTTTGAGCTTCTCAATTTCGTCTTCGCCGACGTCTTCCGAGGAGAACAGGCCAGCACCCAGTCCCATCACCAGCTTGATCTTGCCGAAGAAGCCCAGGCTCTGTGAGGCGCGGCGGAAGGTCAGGCCGACATCGCGGTCGATCAGGTGTACCGGCAGGTCGTTGGCCTTGGCCAGTTCCACCGCGCGCTTCAGTTCAGCACCGGGTTCGATCCCCAATTGCTCGGCGAGACGGCGCTGGTAAGCGGCCAGCGCGAGGTTGGCGGCAAACAATGCCACGCGGCCCTTGCGGATCACTTCGACCAGATCCAGCTGTGCCAAGGCATTGGGGTTGGTCAGCGCCTGCAGGCGCTGCGGGTCCAGTTCGACTGCGACTGCGTCGTACTGGCCGCTGGCGATGGCCTGCTCAACTGCTTGTACGCTGGCTGCAGAGACGTGGGCAGTGCCCAGCAAGGTGTAGCGCACGCCGTCGCGTTCAACCACGCGTACAGGCTGGCCGGCCAGCAGTTCGCCGCCGGTTTCGATAGAGGATTCAGTCATTGCTTCATTCATTGGATGGGGCGCTGTCGGCACCGTCGCCTAGCGCGCGTTGCATCTGTACCGTGTCCAGCCAGCGCCCGTGCTTGCGGCCAAGGCCGCGGAACACGCCAACCAGCTCGAAGCCGAAACGCTCATGCAGCTTGATCGACGCGGTATTGGTTGGTTCGCCGATCACCGCGATCATCTGCCGGAAGCCGCGTGCGGTGCATTCGTCGATCAAGGCCTGCATCAAGGCCTTGCCAACGCCTTTGCCCTGGAAACGACCATCGACATAGATCGAGTTCTCCACGGTCCATTGATAGGCGATGCGGGCACGGTAGCTGTTGGCATAGGCGTAACCGGCTACCTCGTCGTTGATGGTGGCGACGAGGTAGGGAAAGCCGCGTGCAGTGATGTCCTGCATGCGCTGCGCCATGTCCGCTGCGCTGGGCACCTCGTATTCGTAGGTGTTGACCAGCTCGCGCACCTCCACCGCGTAGATCGCGGTGATGGCCGGGATATCAGCAGGTGTTGCGGGACGCAGTTGCAGGCTCATGTCGGGTCCGGTCAGTCGATGTAGCGCTTGAGCAGATCGCCGTAAGCATCGATGCGGCGATCACGCAGGAACGGCCAGATCCGGCGGACGTGCTCGCTGCGCTGCAGGTCGACGTCGCAGACCAGCAGGGTGGGGTCGGTGCCGGCTTCGGCGATGAATTCACCCTGCGGGCCGAGCACGTGGCTGTTGCCCCAGAAGTTGATGCCGGACGCGCCCAGCGGCGAGGCTTCGTGGCCGACGCGGTTGCAGCTCAGTACCGGCACGCCGTTGGCGACGGCATGGCCGCGGTGGCTCAGCACCCAGGCATCGCGCTGGCGGTTCTTCTCGTCCTGCACGTCGTCCGGGTCCCAGCCGATCGCGGTCGGGTAGAGCAGCAGTTCGGCACCGGCCAGCGCCATCAGGCGGGCGGCTTCCGGATACCACTGGTCCCAGCAGACCAGCACGCCGAGGCGACCCACCGAGGTCTCGATCGGCTTGAAGCCGATGTCGCCGGGGGTGAAGTAGAACTTCTCGTAGAAGCCCGGGTCGTCGGGGATGTGCATCTTGCGGTACTTGCCCAGCAAGGTGCCGTCTTTCTCGAAGACCACGGCGGTGTTGTGGTACAGGCCAGCAGCGCGACGCTCGAACAACGAGCCGACGATGACCACGCCATGCTTCTTGGCCAGCGCGCCCAGATGTTCGGTGCTGGGGCCGGGGATCGGCTCGGCCAGGTCGAACTCGTCCACCGATTCGTGCTGGCAGAAGTACGCGCCGTTGTGCAGTTCCTGCAGCAGTACCAGTTTCGCGCCCTGTGCGGCAGCCTCGGCTACGCGCGCATCAATCACGGCCAGGTTGGCGGCGGCATCACCGTGGTTTCGTTCCTGCACCAGGGCGACGGTAAGAGGGCTGCGCGAGTTCATGCTGCGATCCTGCGGGGGAAAACGCGCATGTTAACGCGGATGCGCGTTGGCAATGCTGTCTGGGCTGAACGGAAGGAGCTGCGGCGCGCATGCGGTTGCCTGCGCTTCTCAGGTAGAGCCGAGCCATGCTCGGCTCTACGGCTTGAGCCCCTCTCCCGCTTGCGGGAGAGGGGTTGGGGTGAGGGCGGCGTTTCGCTGGTGAAGCCCCTGCCGAGCATGGCTCGGCACTACAGGTGCAGCGATTAGTTCTTCAGCAGGCCGGCTGGCAGCTGCATGGTGATGCAGTGCAGGCTGCCGTTCTGCCAGATCAGCGAGCGGCAGGGGACCTGCACGATCTCGCGGTCCGGGAAGGCCTGGGCAAGTACATCACGCGCGGCATCATCGGCGGCGTCGCCATAGGCCGGCATCAGTACCGCGCCATTGATGATCAGGAAATTGGCGTACGAGGCTGCCAGGCGGCGGCCTTCGTCCAGAACCGGCTCGGCCCAGGGCAGCGGGAACAGGCGGTAAGGCTTGCCGTCGCTGGTGCGCAGTGCGGCCAGTTCGGCGCCCATGGCCTGCAGTTCGGCGTAATGCGAGTCCTGCGGATCGTCGCAGTTCTGGTAAACGATGCTGTCGGCCGAGGCAAAGCGGGCGAGGGTATCGATGTGCGCGTCGGTGTCGTCGCCTTCCAGGTAGCCGTGGTCCAGCCACAGCACGCGGTCCTGCTGCATCCAGCTGGCCATGTCGGCGCTGAGCGAATCGCGCTCGCGTTCCGGGTGGCGTTCGTGCAGGCACTTCCAGGTGGTCAGCAAGGTGCCGGCGCCGTCGGTGTCAATGGCACCGCCTTCCAGTGCGAACGGACTGCTGCGGACCTGCGCGTTGTTGAACACCTGCGCCTGGTCGAGCACCCCGACCAGTTGGTCATCGAGGCTGGCCTCGAACTTGCCACCCCAGCCAGTGAAACGGAAGTCCAGCAGCTGGAAGCTGCCGTCGGCGCGCTTGAGGGTGATCGGGCCGGAGTCGCGCAGCCAGGTGTCGTCGTAAGGCGCGGTGACGAACTGCACGCGATCCATGTCCACGCGGTTGGAGCGCAGGCGCATTTCCGCGTAGGTCTCGATGTCGTCATCGGCCACGCAGATCAGCACCGGCTGGTAGCGGGTGATGGCGCTGACCAGCGCGATGTAGGTTTCCTCGACTTCGGCCAGGCGCTCGGCCCAGTCGGTGTCGGCGTTCGGCCAGGCGATCAATACGCCGGACTGGGTTTCCCATTCGGCTGGAAAGCGGAGCGTTTCGTTCATTCTTCTCGGATACATTCGGCCCGTTAGGGCGTTGGTGCAGCAGGCCGGGGCCTGCTGCCTGGAAAGGGTTCAGCGGATCGGTGGCTTGGGCCCGACTTCATCCGGGCTGGCCTGGCGGGCCACCACATCGATCACGCGCTGCTTTTCGAAGTACACGGTAAACGCCGGGTAGACCCAGCGGTTGATGGTCGGCCATTGACGCTTCTGGCCGCCGCGCGGGTCCATACGTTCGCTGGGCGCGCCGAAGCGGGCTTCTACCTCGGCCATGCTCTGGCCGCGGGCCGGAATGGCCTGGGCTGGCTTTTCCTGTGCGCGTTCAATCAACAAGGTGTCAGCGTGCACCGCCGGTGCGGCAGCCAGTACGGCGATCAGGCTCAAAATCTTGAATGCGTGCTTCATGGTCACATCTCCCCAGAGGACAGGCTGCGATTACAGCAAAAAATGGCGACGAAAGTGCAGTCCTGCGCCGTTATTGCTGCACGCAGTCAGCAATGCATCATTACGGCACTTGGCCCGGTACGCAAAAAGCCGCCCAAGGGCGGCTTTTTGGCGTTGCTCGATCCTTGCGGACCAAGCGCTGGCTTGCGCCAGTTGGCTCAGCGCTGGCGAGCCTTGAAGCGCGGGTTCGACTTGCAGATCACGAAGATCTTGCCGCGACGGCGCACAACTTTGCAATCACGGTGACGGGTCTTCGCCGACTTCAGGGAGGACAGAACTTTCATGGCATACCTCGGCGGATACTGGTAAGGAGATCTTAGGAGCGTGGCCGCGGATATGCAGGATAACGCCCGTTCAAGCCCGCCATTCTACTGGGTATTTCTGCGCCAGTTCAAGTGTTTGCATGCAAACGGGTGCAGGCAGGGCGGTGCGGGGCGTTAGAATAGCCCGATTCTCGTTCCAGACAGGCCTTTAAATGAGCCAGCTGCCCCCCGTTCTTACCATTGATGGCCCGTCCGGGGCCGGCAAGGGTACCGTCAGTCGCATCGTTGCCCGCCAGCTGGGCTGGCATTACCTGGACTCCGGTGCGCTGTATCGCGCGGTGGGTGTAGCTGCCAGTTGGGCTGACATCGATACCTCCGACGCCTCGGCGCTGGTGCGCTGCACCTTTGATACCAAGGTGCAGTTCGTGGAGCAAGGCGAAAGTCTGCGGGTACTGGTCAATGGCAGCGATGCCACCGACGAGCTGCGCCTGGAGACCACTGGTGCCCTGGCCTCGGCCATTGCGGCCATTCCCGAGGTACGGGCTGCGCTGAAGGAGCGTCAGCGCGCATTCAGGATTTTGCCCGGATTGGTGGCCGATGGTCGCGACATGGGGACCGTCATCTTCCCGGACGCCCCATTCAAGGTTTTCCTGACTGCGAGTGCTGAGGAGCGGGCCGAGCGGCGGCATAAACAGTTGAAAGAAAAAGGGGTTTCGGTTAACTTTGAAGACCTCCTGCGTGAGATCATGGCCCGCGACGCCCGTGATGCACAGCGCGCAGTGGCGCCCCTGAGGCCGGCCGATGACGCCATCCTCATCGACACCAGCGGTATTGGCATCGACGACGTCGTTGCCAAGGTGCTGGGTCTGGTTTCCAAGGAAGCCTGATCCTCGCAGCGTTGAGTGCGATCAGTTGATCGATCGCAGTCGTAGCAAAGATGTTGCAACAACCCGCTGCGCAATGGTGCGTGGTGGGCTTTTTCATTCACATTCGGCCGCTGTCATGGGGTCGTCCAACAGGCTGGACAGTACGGGTTTTCGCAACAGATCCGCTGTCCATATGTTCAACTGAGTAAATCTAATGACCGAATCATTTGCAGAACTGTTTGAAGCCAGTCAGGCCAATCTGGCCAAGCTGAAGCCCGGTGCCATCGTTATCGGTACCGTCGTTGAAGTCCGCGGCGACGTGGTCGTGATCAACGCCGGCCTGAAGTCCGAAGGCATCGTGCCGATCGAACAGTTCCGTAACGACGCTGGTGAAATCGATGTGGGCGTGGGCGACCAGGTAAAGGTTGCACTGGACTCGATCGAAAACGGCTTCGGCGAAACCATCCTGTCGCGCGAGAAGGCAAAGCGCGCCATGGTGTGGGACGAGCTGGAAGAAGCGTTGGAAAAGAACGAAACCATCACCGGCCGCATCAGCGGCAAGGTCAAGGGTGGTTTCACCGTGGACATCAAGGATGTCCGCGCATTCCTGCCTGGTTCGCTGGTCGATGTGCGCCCCGTGCGCGACCCGGCCTACCTGGAAGGCAAGGAGCTGGAGTTCAAGCTCATCAAGCTGGACCGCAAGCGTAACAACGTGGTCGTGTCGCGTCGTGCAGTTGTCGAGAGCGAGCACTCGGAAGAGCGCGAGCAGCTGATGGACAAGCTGCAGGAAGGCGCAATCCTGAAGGGTGTCGTCAAGAACCTGACCGATTACGGCGCATTCGTGGACCTGGGCGGTATCGACGGCCTGCTGCACATCACCGACATGGCATGGAAGCGCGTGCGCCATCCGTCCGAAGTCGTGAATGTCGGCGACGAGCTGGACGTGCGCGTGCTGAAGTTCGACCGCGAGCGCAACCGCGTTTCGCTGGGCCTGAAGCAGCTGGGCGAGGATCCGTGGGACAACATCGCACGTCGTTACCCGGCCAACAGCCGCGTGTTCGGCAAGGTCTCCAACGTGACCGATTACGGCGCGTTCGTTGAGATCGAGCCGGGCGTCGAAGGCCTGGTGCACGTGTCCGAGATGGATTGGACCAACAAGAACGTCAACCCGTCCAAGGTTGTCCAGGTTGGTGATGAAGTCGAAGTGATGGTGCTGGACGTTGATGAAGAGCGTCGTCGTATCTCGCTGGGCATGAAGCAGGTTGCTGCCAACCCGTGGGAAACCTTCGCCGCCATCTTCAAGAAGGGCGACAAGGTTTCCGGCCAGATCAAGTCGATCACCGATTTCGGTATCTTCATCGGTCTGGACGGCGGCATCGACGGCCTGGTTCACCTGTCGGACATCAGCTGGAACACCACCGGCGAAGACGTGGTTCGCAACTTCAAGAAGGGCGACACCCTGGACGCAGTGGTCCTGGCCGTCGATCCGGAGCGCGAGCGCATCTCGCTGGGCGTCAAGCAGCTTGAGCAGGACCCGTTCGGTCAGTACATGGCTGCCAACCCGAAGGGTTCGAAGGTTGAAGGCGTCGTGAAGGAAGTTGATGCCAAGGGCGCAACCATCGAGCTGGCTGACGGCATCGAAGGCTACGTTTCGGCACGTGACGTTGCCAACGAGCGCGTCGACGACGCGACCCAGTTCCTGAAGGTCGGCGACAAGGTCGAAGCCAAGTTCGTGGGCATGGACCGCAAGGGCCGTACCCTGCAGCTGTCGATCAAGGCCAAGGATGATGCCGAAATGCGCGAAGTGCTGGAGGAATACCAGTCCTCTTCGGCTTCCAGCGGCACCACCCAGCTGGGCGCGCTGCTGCGTGCACAGCTGAACGGCAACAAGTCCGAGTAATCGGCTTCCTGTTGTATATTTGACCTGGCGGCCCGGACTTCAGTCGGGGCCGTTTCAGGGTAAGACCCTGCCATTGACGAGTACGCAATGACCAAATCCGAATTGATCGAAATCCTCGCGCGCCACCAGGCGCACCTGAAGGCTGATGATGTCGATCTGGCGGTGAAGTCGTTGCTGGAAATGATGGGTGGGGCGCTGTCCTCCGGTGACCGCATCGAGATCCGCGGTTTCGGTAGTTTTTCCCTGCATTACCGCCCGCCGCGCCTGGGCCGTAACCCGAAGACGGGCGAGTCGGTTGCGCTGCCGGGCAAGCATGTGCCGCATTTCAAGCCGGGCAAGGAGCTGCGCGAACGCGTGAGCTCGGTGGTCCCGTTGGAAAGCGATCCTGCCTGAGTGATCCATGCTGGGTGTTGCGCAGCAGATTGACTGCTGCCATTTTTTCCGCCGAACGGTAAGCTACGGGCTCTTGTAACAGGAGTAAGCCGGCGCATGAAGACCGTTCGATTAGTGATTCTGCTGGCGGTGTTGATAGGTGGCCTGGTGATCGGCTCGCTCAACTCGCAGCCCATCGAAATCAGCCTTGCGTTCTGGGTGCTCAAGACCACCTCGGGGATCGCAATCATTGCATCGCTGTTGCTCGGCGCCCTGGTGGGCGGTGGCATGGTGATGGCAGCTCTTGTGGTACCGATGTACACCAAGCTGCGCCGCGCCAATAAAGCGGCCGCCGTAACGGCATCCGAGCCTGCTGCGCCTGTCGCGCAGACGCCTTCTCCTTTTGACGGACGCTGAGCAACGATGGACTTCATCAGTGAGTGGTTCTGGTTTTTCCTGTGCCTGCCGGTTGCCGCGATCGCCGGCTGGGTGATTGGTCGCCGCAGTGGCCAGCGCCACAGCGAGAATCAGGTCACTCGACTTTCCAGTACCTATTTCCGTGGCTTGAACTATCTGCTCAACGAGCAGCCGGACAAGGCCATCGAGTTGTTCCTGCACATTGCAGAGCTGGACAAGGAAACCTTCGAAACCCAGGTTGCGTTGGGACATCTGTTCCGCCGCCGTGGCGAAGTGGATCGTGCGATCCGCCTGCATCAAGGGCTGGTCAACCGCAATGATCTGAGTGATACGCAGCGCGTGCAGGCATTGCTTGCGCTCGGCGAGGACTATATGAAGTCCGGCCTGCTGGATCGCGCCGAAACCGTATTCACCGAGTTGGCGCAGCTCGATCAGCGTGCCCCGCAGGCCTTGAAGCATCTGATCGGCATCTATCAGGCCGAGCGCGATTGGGAAAAGGCCATCGAGAACGCAACCCGCTATGAAGCGGTTACCGACGAGCCGATGGGCAAGCTGATCGGGCAGTTTGAATGCGAACTGGCCGAGCGCTACCGCGCGGCCGGGCGGCTGGATGATGCACGTGCGGCGATCAATCGGGCCAATGTCGCTGATGCGATGAGCGTGCGCGCCGGCATCATCGAAGGTCGTCTGGAAAGTGATTTTGGCAATGACGAGGCGGCGGTGCGCGCGTTTGAGCGGGCGGCACGCAATGACCCGGACTACCTGCCCGAGATCCTGCCACAGCTGCTGAAGAACTACCGCAATGTTGGTGATCTCGCCGGCGCCCGCGCGTTCCTGGCGGAGATGACCGAGCACTATCGCGGCATCGCACCGGTACTGGCGCTGACCCGCTTGATGGAGGAGCAGGAAGGGCCGGCGCCTGCGCGTGCCTACCTCGGGCGCCAGCTCAAGGATCGGCCATCGGTGCGGGGCGAGTCCGCCTTGATCGACCTGACCTTGGCCGAAGGTGCTGATCCGGTCGCGACGTTGCAGGATCTGAAGCACATTACCGATCAATTGCTGGTCCGCAACCCGGCCTATCGTTGCACGCGCTGCGGCTTTGGTGCGCGTACGCACCACTGGCAATGTCCCAGTTGCAAGGAGTGGGGTACGGTCAAGCCGCTATTGAACTTTGCGGTGCTCTGAGTGCTGGAACCGCATTACTGGGTGGTACTGCTGGTATTGCTTATAGCAGCGGCGGTGACTTGGCTGGCGATCCGCTACGCGCGTTGGCGGCAATTGATTGATCAGCCCGGTGAGCGGCGCAGTCACAACGTGTCGACCCCACGTGGTGGTGGTGTCGGCATTGTGGTTTCGCAGTTGCTGGCCTGTGTTCTGGGTGCGCTGTTGTTGCCTGGTCATGCGCTTGTTCTGCTGGTGTACGCGCTGGGCCTGTTGATGGTGGCAGGGATTGGCTGGTGGGACGATCACCGTTCGCTGCCTGCGTTGCCGCGTTTGTGCGTCCATCTATTGGCCGGGTTGATACTCGCGGTCTTGGTCTGGTTGGGCACCGGTAGTCTGCTGAAAGCGGTGTTCTGTTTTGGGCTGGCTGTGTCGCTGGTGAACATCTGGAACTTCATGGATGGCATCAATGGCTTGGCCACTACCCAGGCCATTCTGGTCGGGCTGGGCTCGGCGTGGTTGCTGCCTGTGCCCTATGCGTTGGCCGGCTGGGTACTGGCAGCTGGCTGTGCGGGGTTCTTGCCGTTCAACTTCCCGCGGGCTCGGATCTTCATGGGCGACGTTGGCAGTGGCGCGCTCGGCTATCTGGTGGCGGGTCTGCTGGCGCTTGGGCTGAGTGTTACCGACGCAGCGCCGGTACTGTGGCTGATGCTGCCAGCGGCATTTCTGGCTGATTCGGGCTTCACTCTGTTGTCACGCATGCTGAAAGGCGAGCCTTGGATGCAGCCGCACACCCAGCATCTTTATCAGCGCTTCGTGAAACGTGAATACAGTCACGCAGCTGTTACGCTGGGCTATTCGCTCTTCAGTGTTGTGGGGCTTACACTTGCAGCGGAATTTTCAAGGCTTCCCCTAGGTTGGGGGTGGGCAGGGGGTGTTGCCTGGCTGGTTGCTACGGCACTGGCATGGGCGTTCCTGCGTGCTAAGGCACTTAATTAAGGACAGAGTTTTCTATGGCGTCTTGGTTCGAGCGCTTTGTAGGCGGTGGTCCACGCTACGCGGTGATGCTGCACGACCTGGTCATGGTGTGGGTGTGCTGGCAGTTGCTGCTGATGGCGCGCTTTGCCTTGCTGGATGCCGGTCCTGTGCATCCGTGGTTCTCGCTTGATGTTGCGGCAGTCATTGCGATCCAGGCGGTCGCCTTCTGGAGGGTTGGGCTGTACCGAGGCCTGTGGCGATTTGCGTCGGTTGCCGATCTGATCAACATCTTCAAGGCCAGTTTCATCGGGCTGTTGGCGATAGTTGTGGTGTTCTCCTACCGTCGTTTGGAAGGCATTCCCATTTCTGTCTTGGTGGTCTACCCGTTCGCGTTGTCTGCGATGTTGGGTGGGCCTCGTCTGCTTTACCGTGCCTGGAAGGATTATCAGGCGCAGCATTCGGATGCTCGTGCACGGCGCGTGCTGGTGCTGGGGGCCGGCCAGGCAGCTGAATCATTGATCAAGGACCTGCGTCGTTCTGGCGACTATGAACCGGTGGGTTTGCTGGATGACTCGCCCCATCTACAGGGAGCCTGGTTGCACGGCGCGGCAATTCTCGGCACCTTGGACGAGGTTGCGGTGGTTGCCAGGGAGACCAGCGCCAAACTTCTGGTTATTGCTATTCCAACGCTTGATGCGGCAGGTATGCAGCGCGTGGTTGCGCTTTGCGAAAGTACCGGCTTGCCGTTCCGCACGGTTCCGCGTTTGACCGATATTCTGGAAGGCAGCTCGCTGCCGGGCCAGCTCAAAGAAGTCGCCATCGAGGATCTGCTTGGGCGCAAGCCCATCCTGCCGGACTGGGAGCTGTTGCGCAGTTGGCTGCGCGGACGTACGGTGTTGGTGACTGGCGGCGGCGGCTCGATTGGTTCGGAACTTTGTCGCCAATGTGCGCGGCACGGTGTATCGCGCATCGTGGTCCTGGAAATCAGCGAATTGCTGATGATCAACATCCAGGCGGAACTGAACAGGAGCTTCCCGGATATGGAGGTCCATGGCGTGCTCGGCGATTGCGGTGATCCTGCAGTCATCCGGCACGCGCTGCGCAGTTACAATCCGGATACCGTGTTCCATGCAGCGGCTTACAAGCAGGTGCCCCTGCTGGAGGCACAGTTGCGTGAAGCTGTGCGCAACAACACCCTGTCGACCGAGTGTGTTGCAACCGCCTGTATTGAGTCGCGGGTTGAGAACTTCGTGTTCATTTCCACCGACAAGGCGGTTGATCCGGCCAATGCGCTGGGTGCAACCAAGCGCTACGCCGAGATGATCTGCCAAAGCTTGAATCGGCGCAGTGCCCACACCCGCTTCGTCACCGTCCGCTTTGGCAATGTGCTGGGCTCGGTGGGGAGCGTGGTGCCGATGTTCCGTGAGCAGATCCGCAAGGGCGGCCCGATTACTGTCACTCATCCCGACGTAAGTCGTTATTTCATGACGATTCCGGAGGCCTGTCTGCTGATTCTGCAGGCGGCGGCATCGTCTTCACGCGGTGCGATCTATATGTTGGACATGGGCGAGCCCGTGTTCATCCGCCACCTTGCCGAACAGATGATCCGGCTGGCGGGCAAGCAGCCTGGGATCGATATTCCGATCCTCTACACCGGTTTGCGCCCAGGTGAGAAGCTGCATGAGAGCTTGTTCTACGCCGACGAAAATTGCCAGCCGACGGCGCACCCGAAAGTATTGGCTGCCGGGGTGCGCGAGTTCTCTCCCGAGCTGGTGTTGAACAACGTGACGGCGCTAAGGAAGGCGGTTGCGGCCTATGACATCGAGGCGATGCGTAATATCCTTGCGACAACCATTCCCGAATTCATGTCTGCGGAAGACGCAGCGGGGCAGACGGGCAGAGCCAACATCGTTCCGTTTCCCAACCCAAAAGAGGCTGGAAGAAGTCACTGATGCAAGCTCGAATTAGGAAAGCAGTGTTTCCCGTTGCTGGCCTTGGAACGAGGTTCCTGCCAGCCACAAAAACCGTGCCGAAGGAAATGCTTCCGATCATCGATAGGCCACTGATCCAGTACGCGGTGGATGAGGCGATTGAGGCCGGTTGCGATACGCTGATCTTCGTCACCAACCGCTACAAGCATGCGGTGGCCGACTACTTCGACAAGGCTTACGAGCTGGAACAGAAGCTCGAACGTGCAGGCAAGCAGGAGCAGTTGGAACTGATCCGCCACGTACTGCCCAAGGGCGTGCGTGCGGTGTTCGTGACCCAGACTGAGGCCTTGGGGCTCGGTCATGCTGTGCTTTGTGCCAAGGCAATTGTCGGTGACGAGCCGTTCGCCGTGCTGCTGCCTGACGACCTGATCTGGAATCGCGGCGAAGGCGCGCTCAAGCAGATGGCTGACCTCAACGAAGCCAGCGGTGCCAGTGTCATTGCGGTGGAAGACGTGCCGCATGACAAAACCGGTAGCTACGGCATCGTTGCGACTGATAAATTCGATGGTCGCAAAGGGCATATCACCCAGATCGTCGAGAAGCCCAAGCCGGAAGATGCGCCGAGCGACCTGGCGGTTGTTGGCCGCTATGTGCTCAGCCCGAAGATCTTTGAGTTGCTTGAAGCTACCGGTACTGGTGCCGGTGGCGAGATCCAGCTGACCGATGCGATTGCACAGCTGCTCAAGATCGAGCAGGTGGATGCGTACCGCTTTGAGGGTACGCGTTTTGACTGCGGTACCCATCTGGGCCTGATTGAGGCGACCGTGCGTTTTGCGCTGGAGAATGAAAAGCTGGCTGGGCCGGCACGCGCGGCGATGCAGAAGATGCTGGCGGAGTAAGCGGCGGGAATAATCTGGAGGCTGACGTCTTCTGTCAGTCGGGTGGAGTGGAGAAGCAGCCGCAAGGCTGCTTTTCTGTTTCTGGCGCAGGGCTGCTGCACGCAAGGTCCGCGCGAAGAGCTGCCCCTCTCCCCACCCCCTCTCCCGCAGGGGGAGAGGGGCTTGAATCGCTGCGAGCGCGGGCATTCCCGGCAACTGCAGCTGTAGCGCCTCTCCCCCTGCGGGAGAGGGGGTGGGCTTCGCGATGAACTACCCAAAAAGAAGGCGGCCTGAAGACCGCCTTCTTCAATCAACAGCGCAGAAAATCGCTTACAGCGATTCAAAGATACCCGCAGCGCCCATGCCTGTACCGATACACATGGTCACCATGCCGTACTTCTGCTGGCGACGGCGCAGGCCATGCAGCAGGGTGGCGGTACGGATCGCGCCGGTGGCACCCAGCGGGTGACCCAGGGCGATGGCGCCGCCCAGCGGATTGACCTTGGACGGGTCCAGGCCGCAATCGCGGATGACCGCCAGCGACTGCGCGGCGAAGGCTTCGTTGAGCTCGATCCAGTCCAGCTGGTCCTGACTCAGGCCGGCCTGCTTCAATGCCTTCGGGATCGCCGCGATCGGGCCGATGCCCATCACTTCCGGGCGCACGCCGGCGACCGAGAAGCTGACGAAGCGGGCAAGCGGGGTCAGGCCGTAGTCCTTGATCGCCTGCTCCGAGGCCAGCAGCACCGCACCGGCACCGTCGCTCATCTGCGAGGAGTTGCCAGCGGTGACCGAACCGCCGAACTGGCCGTTGCGGAACACCGGACGCAGTTTGGCCAGCCCTTCCGCGGACGAATCCAGGCGCGGGCCTTCGTCGGTATCGGCAATCTTGTTGCGGGTGATGATGCGCTTGCCGTCGGCCAGATCAGGCAGGTGCGAGACGATGTCGTAGGGGCTGATCTCGTCCTTGAACTCGCCGTTCTGGATCGCGGCGATGGCCTTCTGGTGCGAGGCCAGGGCGAACGCGTCCTGCTCTTCGCGCGAGACCTTCCATTCCTCGGCGACCTTCTCGGCAGTGATGCCCATGCCGTAGGCAATGGCGACGTGGTCGTTGTCGAACACGCTCGGTGCCATCGCGATCTTGTTGCCCATCATCGGCACCATCGACATCGACTCGGTGCCGCCGGCCAACATCAGGTCGCTGTTGCCCAGACGGATCTGGTCGGCGGCCATCGCAACGGCCTGCAGGCCGGACGAGCAGAAACGGTTCACCGTCTGCGCGGCAATGGTGTTGGGCAGGCCGGCCAGCAGCACGCCGATGCGCGCCACGTTCATGCCTTGCTCGGCTTCAGGCATGGCGCAGCCGATGATGGCGTCGTCGATGCGGTTGACGTCCACGCCCGGGGCCTGTGCGACCACGGAGCGGAGCACGTGGGCGAGCATGTCGTCCGGACGGGTGTTGCGGAACATGCCCTTGGGCGCCTTGCCAACCGGGGTGCGGGTGGCGGCGACGATGTAGGCGTCCTGGATTTGCTTGGTCATTGCAGTGATCTCTTCAATAGGTGTGAGCGTGAGGGCGGGCGAGGGCAGCGCTGGCAGCACCGCCCCGAGGCACGCTCACTCAGTTCCGCAGCGGCTTGCCGGTGGTCAGCATGTGCGCGATGCGGGCCTGGGTCTTTTCCTGCTGGGCCAGTTCGACGAAGTGCTTGCGCTCCAGGGTCAGCAGCCACTCTTCGTCGACCACGGTATTGCGGTCGACCTTGCCGCCGCACAACACGGTGGCGATGCGCTCGGCGATCTCGTAGTCGTAGGGGCTGATGAAGCGGCCTTCCAGCATGTTGACCAGCATCATCTTGAAGGTGGCGATGCCGACGTCACCGGCCACGCGGATGCGGCGTGCCGGCATCGGCGGACGGTAGCCGCCTTCGGCCAGCGCGGTGACTTCGGCCTTGGCGATGTGCAGCAGCTCGAAGCTGTTGAACACCACCTTGTCGGTGCCGCGCATCAGGCCCAGTTCCTTGGCGTTGACTGCCGAGTTGGAGACCTTGGCCATGGCGACGGTTTCGAAGGTCTTCTTCAGCTCGGCGAACACGTCGCCGTCCGGGCCGGCCGCCTGCGAGGCACGCACGGCGATTTCCTTCAGGCCGCCACCGGCCGGCAGCAAGCCAACGCCGGCCTCCACCAGGCCGATGTAGCTCTCCAGCGCCGCAACCGACTTGGCAGCATGCATCTGGAATTCGCAGCCGCCGCCCAGCGCCAGGCCACGCACTGCAGTGACTACCGGCACGGTGGCGTACTTGATGCGCTGGCTGGTGCGCTGGAAGTTGGCCACCATTGCCTCGAACTCGGCGAACTTGCCGGCCTTCAAGGCGCCCAGTGCGCCGGACAGATCGGCACCGGCGGAGAAGGGCTCCTTGTTCTGCCAGATCACCACGCCCTTGAACTGCTTCTCGGACAAGGCAATCGCGTGCTGGATGCCGTCCAGGACCTGGTCGGAGACGGTGTTCATCTTGGTCTTGAAGCTGATGACGCCGATGCCGTCGCCGTCGGTCCACAGGCGGATGCCGTCGTTCTCGAACACGGTTTCGCCCTGCGCGAACTTCTCGCCCAGCAGCGCATCCGGGAAGCGCTGGCGCTGGTACACCGGCAGCGACGAGCGCGGCACCAGTGCATTCTGCGACGGGCTGTAGCTGCCTTCTGCGGCATGCACGCCGTCACGGCCGTCCAGCACCCAGGCCGGCAGCGGGGCATTGCTCATGCTCTTGCCGGCCGCGATGTCGTCGGCGATCCACTGCGCCACCTGCTTCCAACCGGCAGCCTGCCAGGTCTCGAACGGGCCCAAGGACCAGCCGTAACCCCAGCGGATCGCCAGGTCGACGTCGCGCGCGGTTTCGGCGATGTCGGCCAGGTGGTAGGCGCTGTAGTGGAACAGGTCGCGGAACGTCGCCCACAGGAACTGCGCGTGCGGGTGCTGGCTCTCGCGCAGCTTGGCGAACTTCTCGGCCGGGTTCTTGATCTTCAGGATCTCGACCACTTCCGGTGCGGCCGCGCGATCGGCCGGACGGTAGTCCTGCTTCTCAAGGTCGACGACCATGATGTCCTTGCCGACCTTGCGGAAGATGCCGGCGCCGGCCTTCTGGCCCAGTGCACCCTTGCCGATCAGCGCGCCCAGCCATGCCGGCGCGTTGAAGTACTTGTGCCACGGGTCGTCGGGCAGGGTGTCGCCCATGGTCTTGATGACGTGGGCCATGGTGTCCAGGCCGACCACGTCGGAGGTGCGATACGTAGCCGACTTCGGGCGGCCCACCAGCGGCCCGGTCAGGCCGTCCACTTCGTCAAAGCCCAGGCCGAACTGCTGGGTGTGGTGGATGGTCGACAGGATCGAGAACACGCCGATGCGGTTGCCGATGAAGTTCGGGGTGTCCTTGGCGTAGACCACGCCCTTGCCCAAATTGGTGGTCAGGAAGGTTTCCAGGCCTTCCAGCACCGACTTGTCGGTGGTCTTGGCCGGGATCAGCTCGGCCAGGTGCATGTAGCGCGGCGGGTTGAAGAAATGCACGCCGCTGAAGCGGTGGCGCAGTTCTTCCGGCAGCACGTCGGCCAGCTTGTTGATGCCCAGCCCCGAGGTGTTGGAGGCCAGCACCGCGTGCTCGTTCACGAACGGCGCGATCTTCTTGTACAGGTCCTGCTTCCAGTCCATCCGTTCAGCGATGGCTTCGATGATCAGGTCGCAGTCGCGCAGCTGTTCCAAGCCGGAGTCGTAATTGGCCGGAGTGATGGCTTCAGCCAGCGCCTTGCTGGCCAGCGGGGCTGGGCTCAGCTTGCCGAGGTTGGCAATGGCCTTGAGCACGATGCCGTCGGCAGGACCTTCCTTGGCGGCCAGGTCGAACAGCACGGTGTCGACGCCGGCATTGGTCAGGTGGGCGGCGATCTGCGCACCCATGACGCCTGCGCCAAGAACGGCGGCGCGGCGGACAAGCAGGGAATTGGACATATCGATAAACCTTTGGTCTGCGATGACGGTTGGATCAGGGAACGACGGGGGAGGTCGGATTACGCACGCTGGCGCGGAACCCGGCTTCGGCGAAATGGATCAATTCCTGCGCGGCCTTGCTGCGGTGCTCGGCCTCGCTGATGTTGTGGGGGCGCTTGATGAGCCCGAAATCGGCCATGGCATAGGTCAGCGAACCGGCCAGGAAGTCCAGGCGCCAGTACAGCTCTTCCTTGCTCAGGCCCGGGATGCAGGCGTCGATGGCTTTGCCGAACTCGCGCAGCACATGGCCGTAGTGGTCGGACAGAAACTTGCGCAGGTTGTCGTTCTTCTCCGCATAGGCGCGGGCGATGACGCGGACGAAGGCACCGCCGCTCTGGCGGTCCTGGGCCAGGGCCAGCGCCGGTTCGACGAAGGCTGCCAATACCGCGCGCAGGTCGCCGGGCTGGCTGCTGCGTGCCAACTGCAGTTGGCCCAGGCGGGCGGCGGTCATCTCGTCCATGCGGCGGCGGAAAACTTCATTGACCAGGTTGTCCTTGGACCCGAAGTGGTAGTTGACCGCAGCAATGTTTACATCGGCGTGACTGGTCACCTGACGCAGGGAGGTGCCGGCAAAGCCGTACTGGGCGAACAGTTCCTCGGCCGCGCCGAGGATGCGGTCCTTGGTGGAGAAGCTGGCGGGTTTGCCCATGGCTGGCTCAATCAATCAAACGATTGTTTGGATCCTACGCTCGGCCGCCCGCTCGGGTCATGCTGCGTCGCAGCATCGTTCATCTGCCGCTGTGCAAACGCCGGGGTCACCCGGTAGAATTAGCCACCGCAATTCAGGCTAAGCCCGCGTCCGCACGCGGGTTTTTTCATGTACCCTCGGGCCGACCGGCCCACTACCGGAGAATTTCCATGGCGCTCGAGCGCACTCTTTCCATCATCAAGCCCGACGCCGTTGCCAAGAACGTGATCGGTGAAATCTACGCCCGCTTCGAAAAGGCCGGCCTGAAGGTTGTCGCTGCAAAGTACAAGCAGCTGTCGCGCCGTGAAGCCGAAGGCTTCTACGCCGTGCACCGCGAGCGTCCGTTCTTCAACGCGCTGGTCGAGTTCATGATCTCCGGCCCGGTGATGATCCAGGCCCTGGAAGGCGAGAACGCCGTCCTGGCCCACCGCGACCTGCTGGGCGCCACCAACCCGAAGGACGCAGCGCCGGGCACCATCCGCGCTGATTTCGCTGATTCGATCGACGCCAACGCCGCCCACGGTTCGGATTCGGTCGAGAACGCAGCCAACGAAGTGGCTTACTTCTTTGCTGTCACCGAAGTGGTTTCGCGTTAATCAGAGGTTGAAGTCGTGAACGAGGTCGTACAGACACCCGCCATCCAGCCGTTGCCGAAAACGGCAGCCACCGCTGGCAAGCAGAACCTGCTCGACCTTGATCGCGCGGGCCTGGAAAAGTTCTTCGTCGAAACCCTCGGCGAGCAGAAGTTCCGTGCCCACCAGGTGATGAAGTGGATCCACCATCGCTACGTCACCGATTTCGATCAGATGACCGACCTCGGCAAGTCGCTGCGCGCCAAGCTGCAGCAGCATGCCGAGGTCGTCGTCCCGAACATCGTGTTCGACAAACCCTCCGCCGACGGCACCCACAAGTGGTTGCTGGCGATGGGCGTGGATGGCAAGAACGCCATCGAAACCGTCTACATCCCGGATAAGACCCGCGGCACGCTGTGCGTGTCCTCGCAGGTTGGCTGTGGTTTGAACTGCACCTTCTGTTCGACTGCTACCCAGGGCTTCAACCGCAACCTGACCACCGCCGAAATCATCGGCCAGGTGTGGGTTGCCGCACGCCACCTGGGCAACGTGCCGCACCAGATGCGTCGTCTCACCAATGTGGTGATGATGGGCATGGGCGAGCCTTTGATGAATTTTGACAACGTCATCCGCGCAATGAGCATCATGCGCGATGATCTGGGTTACGGCCTGGCCAACAAGCGCGTGACCCTGTCGACCTCGGGCCTGGTGCCGCAGATCGATCGCCTCTCGGTCGAGAGCGATGTGTCGCTGGCCGTGTCGCTGCATGCGCCTAACGACGAACTGCGCGAGACGCTGGTGCCGCTCAACAAGAAATACCCGATTGCCGAGCTGATGGCTTCCTGCGCGCGCTACCTGCGCGGCAACAAGAAGCGCGATTCGGTGACCTTCGAATACACCCTCATGAAGGGCATCAACGACCAGCCTGAGCATGCCCGCCAGCTGGCGCGGCTGATGCGCCAGTTTGACAACGCGGTGCAGGCCAAGGACTCGGGCAAGGTCAACCTGATTCCGTTCAACCCGTTCCCGGGCACGCGCTATGAGCGCTCGGACGAAGAGCAGATCCGGGCGTTCCAGAAGATCCTGCTGGATTCACAGGTGCTGACCATGGTGCGGCGTACGCGTGGCGACGACATCGATGCTGCCTGCGGCCAGCTCAAGGGCCAGGTCATGGATCGTACCCGTCGCCAGGCCGAGTTCAATCGTCTGCTGCAGGAACAGGAAGGCGGGGATGCGGTCGCCTGATCGCTGGTTGTTGCTGTTGGCGCTGGTTGCGCTCATTGCAGCGTGCGGGCGGGGTAATCTCAAAATTACCGGCGCCGAATCGGTAGCGCCGGACTACAGCATCAAGCAGGACAAGGGCGCGAACAAGCGGATGCGGTATCAGGAATTCCTGAGGTTGTCCGGCGACCGTTTTGGCCGTGGCCAGCTGGAGGAAGCGCTGCAGTTCGCGCGCTCAGCACAGAAGCTGGAGCCTGGATTGCCTGACGCCTACACCATGCAGGCGGTGGTCGAGGGGCAGAAGGGTAACGCCGAGGCTGCGGGTGCGCTGTACCGCAAGGCGGCCGAACTGGGCCCGCAGCAGGGCGATGTACTCAATAATTACGGGGCTTGGCTGTGTGGTAGCGGCCACCCGGCAGAGGCCTTGGTCTGGTTTGATCGGGCCTTGGCTGATCCGAACTATGGCGGGCGCGCAGACGCCTTGGCCAATGCTGGCGGCTGCGCACTGGATGCTGGGCAGCGCGAACGGGCCGAGGACAATCTTCGCCAGGCACTGGCGTTGGCACCGGATAATGCTTATGCGCTTGAGGCCATGACCCGCAATGAAGTGCTGCACGGTCGCTATTTTGAGGCCAGGGCCTTCTACCAGCGGCGTTTGGCGGCTGCGCCAGCCACGGTTTCCGTGTTACAACTTGCCATTCAGATTGAAGAGCGACTCGGCGACAGGACGGCTGCCGGTCGGTTCCAGCAGCGGTTGCGCGAAGAGTTTCCTTCGCCAGCAACCTCGAATCCCCAAGGCTGATGCATTGTGATCAATGATCCGGGTGTAAATGCTTTAGATGGTGTAGTGGGTTGTGGTGAGCAGCTGCGCAGGGCGCGAGAGGCTGCCGGCTTGTCCTTGGATCAGGTTGCTGCCCAGCTGCGCATGCCTCAGCAGGTAGTTGCCGCGCTGGAGGATGAGCAATGGTCGCGTTTGGGTGCATCGGTATTCGTGCGCGGTCAGCTGCGTAGTTACGCGCGCTTGCTGAAGGTTGATCTGGGGGGCTTGCTGGAACAGGCGCGGATCGCACCGATCGAGCCGCCCAAGCTGGTCAGTCATACGCATACCCCGCGACTGCGGCGGGCGGCCGAGAGTATCGGGCGCCGAGCGGTTTATGTGGTGATCACGGCAGTGCTGGCGGTGCCGGTCTGGTATGTGATCAGCGGCAATTCCAATAGCGCCCCGCCCAGTACGGCTTCGTTGGACGTGGTGCCATCACCGGCGGCAGCGGTTGCCGGGCAGTCGGTCGCGCCTGTTCAGGCTGCAGCTGCAGTGCCGGCGCCCGATACTGGCCCCTACATTGCCTCGATGGCTCCCATGGCGCGTCCCGTCACTACCGCTCCGTCGGCATTGACCCTGAGTTTCAAGGGTGACAGCTGGGTGGATATCACCGCTCCAGATGGCACGACCGTCGAAAAAGCCCTGATACGCGCCGGTGAAAGTCGTAGCTTCGCAGCAGGTCAGGTGGGGCGCATGGTGCTGGGCAATGCAGCCGAGGTTGAGGTTCAGCAGGCGGCGGGTAACGTCGACCTGGCTCCTTACAAGCGCGGCAATGTGGCCCGCTTTACGGTATCCTCTGAAGGCTCCGTGGCGCCGGTTTCACACTGAAACCAGGCGTCTGACAAAACAACAAGGCTCCCCGCCAGGGTGAGCGAGAGTACGCATGGCGATTGACGACCTGCTCGACGAGCACGAACAAAGCGAACGTGTCCGCACGTGGCTGCGCAAGAATGGCGCCGGAATTCTCGGCGGAGTAGTTCTCGGCATTGGCGCTATTGCCGGTTGGCAGTGGTGGCAGAAAGAACAGGTCGGCAAGCTTGCCGAGGCCAACGTCCGTTACGAAGCTGTCTCCCGCAGCCTGCAGTCCAAGAATCTGGACGAGGCGGCCAAGGAGGTCGCGGCACTGGGTGGCAGCAAGGCCAGCATCTATGCCGATCTGGCATCGCTGGAACTGGCCAAGGCCCAGGTTGAAGCGGGCAAGTACGAGGACGCGATCAAGACCTTGCGTGCGCTCAAGACCGAGGGCGAGTTCAAGGCCTTGATCGACCAGCGCATTGCGCGTCTGCTGATTGAAACCGGTAAGCCGCAGGACGCTGCCGCCTTGTTGGGCAAGGCCGACGACAGTGCGGGTCTGGAGATCCGTGCCGACGCCCTGATGGCGCAGAGCAAGCGTGATGAAGCGCGCGAGCTGTACACCCAAGCGCTGGCCAAGCTGGACGTGGCTGCACCGCAGCGCCGCTTGCTGGAAACCAAATTGATGGACGCCGGCGGCACCGTGGCTGATCCTGCAGCGGAGAAGAATTGATGAAGTTCAAGCAAGTTGCAGGCATTGCCTTGATGGCAGTGGCATTGACCGGCTGTTCCACCGTCAAGGGTTGGTTCGCAGGCAAGGACGCGGCGGCCAAGAAGGCGCTGGAGCCGGCTGAACTGACCAAGTTCGAGCCGACTGCCAAGGTCAACAAGATCTGGTCGGCAAACGTTGGCAAGGGCGAAGGCCGTATCGGTCTGCGTCAGGCGCCGATCGTGGCCGATGGTCGCGTATATGCGGCAGCGGTGCAGGGCGGCGTGCATGCGCTGGACCTGCAGACTGGCAAGGAAATCTGGGAATACAGCCCGGCCAAGGAAAAGAAGAAGCCCAAGCTGCGTCTTTCCGGTGGTCCGGGCGTTGGCGATGGCTTGGTGGTGATCGGTACGCTGGACGGGCAGGTGATTGCGCTGGACGCGGCCAATGGCAGTGAAAAGTGGAAGTCCAAGGTCACCGGCGAAGTGATTGCCGCTCCAGCCGTTGCCCAGGGCCTGGTGTTCGTGCGCAGCAACGATGGCCGCACCACCGCACTTGATGCGGCAACGGGCGAGCAGCGCTGGTTCAACTCGCAGGAACTGCCGTCCTTGACCGTGCGTGGCAACGCGCCGGTCGTGGCTGGTCCGGGTGTATTGTTTATCGGCAACGACGACGGCACCGTCGCCGCGTTGGCAATGCAGGATGGCCGCCCGTTGTGGGAACAGATGGTGGGTACGCCGGAAGGCCGTACCGAACTGGAGCGCATGGCTGACATTGATGGCGCGCCGGTTCTGGAAGGCAACACGCTGTACGTGACCAGCTTCAAGAACGAAACCATGGCCATTGAAGGCCCGACCGGTCGTCCCATGTGGTCGCGTGACCACGGCGGTGGCGGTGGTGTTGCGGTGTCCTCGGGCAATGTCGTGGTCACCGATGGCAAGGGTGTGGTGTACGGGCTGGACAAGACCTCCGGCTCGGCAATGTGGTCACAGCAGGCGCTGGCGCGCCGCTCGCTGACCGGTGCCGCCATCCAGGGCGACTATGCCGTGGTGGGGGACTACAAGGGATATCTGCATTGGCTGCGGTTGAGCGATGGCGAGTTGGCAGCGCGTGAGAAGAGCGGTGGTGATGCTCTGCTGGCGCAGCCGGTCGTCGCTGACGGCATCCTGCTGGTGCAGAACGTTGATGGAAAGCTGACCGCATTCCGGTTGGCCCAATAAGGAGTCATAGCGATGCTGCCTTTGGTCGCCCTGGTTGGACGACCGAACGTCGGTAAGTCCACCATTTTCAATCTGTTGACCCGTACGCGCGATGCGCTGGTGCATGACCAGCCGGGTGTTACCCGCGATCGCAATTACGGTGTTTGCCGTCTAGATGAGGACAATCCCTTCCTGATCGTCGATACCGGTGGTATCGCCGGTGAAGAGGAAGGGCTGGCTGGCGCCACTGCGCGCCAAGCCCGTGCCGCCGCCGGTGAGGCGGATCTGATCGTATTTGTTGTTGACGCGCGTGATGGCACGTCGGCCCTGGATGACGAGATCCTGTCTTGGCTGCGCAAGCTTGCGCGGCCTACCTTGCTGTTGATCAACAAGATCGACGGTACGGACGAACATGCCGTTCGTTCGGAGTTTTCCCGTTATGGCTTCAGCGAGATGTTGACTGTCTCTGCCGCGCATCGGCAGGGCATCGATGATCTGGTTGAAGAGGTTGTCGGACGCCTGCCGGAAGAAGGCACGGCCGAGACCCTGGATAACGATCCGAACCGCATCCGCATTGCTTTCGTTGGCCGCCCCAATGTGGGCAAGTCGACGCTGGTGAACCGCATCCTCGGTGAGGAGCGGATGATCGCCTCGGAAGTGCCCGGTACCACCCGCGATTCGATCGCGGTTGATCTGGAGCGCGACGATCAGCTGTACCGTTTGATCGACACCGCCGGTTTGCGTCGCAAGTCGCGCGTGGACGAAGTGGTCGAGAAGTTCAGCGTGGTCAAAACGCTGCGCTCGATCGAGCAATGCCAGGTGGCGGTGCTGTTGCTGGACGCCCACGAAGGCGTGACCGACCAGGACGCCAGCGTGCTGGGTGCGGTGTTGGACGCTGGCCGTGCCCTGGTCATTGCGATCAACAAGTGGGACGGCCTGAGCGAGTATGACAAGCAGCAGGCTGAAACCCTGTTGTCGCTGAAGCTGGGCTTCGTGCCGTGGGCCGAGAACGTGCGGATTTCCGCGCTGCATGGCTCGGGCCTGCGCGAGTTGTTCAAGGCGATTCACCGGGCACATGCCTCCGCAACGCACGAGTTCAGCACGGCCGAGGTCAACAAGGCGCTGGAAATCGCCTATGAGACCAATCCGCCGCCGAGCATCCGTGGTCATGTCTCCAAGCTGCGTTATGTGCACCCGGGTGGCAGCAATCCGCCGACCTTCATCGTGCACGGTACGCGCCTGAAGGAGCTGCCGGATTCGTATAAGCGCTATCTGGAAAACTTCTTCCGCAAGCGTTTCAAGCTGGTGGGTACGCCGGTGACCTTCCTGTTCCGTGAGGGTGCCAACCCGTACGAGGGCAAGAAGAACGTGTTGACGGACCGTCAGGTCAAGGCCAAGCGGCGTCTGATGAAGCACGTCAAGGGCAGGAAGTGATTCAGGCCCGGAGCGCGGTTCAAGCGTACTGAGTGATGTAGACAAAAGCGGCCGAAAGGCCGCTTTTGGTTTTGGCGCGGGGTAAGGTGCTCGGTTTGGTCGAAGTCGCCGAGCAAGGGTTCTGCCATTCCCGCTTGCGCGGGAATGACGAGCTCAAGAAGCCCAAAGCTCAAAGACACTTCTGTCGTCCACCCCTGTTTGGCCGATAATCCAGCCATGAGCATCCGCGAACTGACCCCGGAACAGGCCCGTGCCCGCCACGCAGATGGCGCATTGCTGATCGACGTGCGCGAGGTGCACGAGCGGGCAGGCGGCATGGCCGAAGGCGCAATCGGCATTGCAAAGGCAGCGCTGCTGGCCAGTCCTGCGTTGCACCTGCCAGCCCCCGAGCGCGAGATCCTGCTGATCTGCCAGAGCGGCAAGCGCTCGGCCGACGCCGCGCTGGCGCTGCAGGACGCCGGCTACACCGATCTGTCTTCGGTGAGTGGAGGCACGGTTGCGTGGCGGACTGCGGGTTTGCCCTTGGTCCAGCCGATGCTGGATGCCGGCGAGCGCGACTTCTACGACCGTTACTCGCGGCACCTGCTGCTGCCGCAGGTAGGCGAAGCTGGCCAGCGCCGTTTGCAACAATCCAGGGTGCTGGTGCTGGGTGCGGGTGGGCTTGGCGCTCCGGCGGCGTTCTATCTCGCCGCAGCAGGGGTGGGCAGGCTGCGTATCGTCGACGACGACGTGGTCGAGCGCAGCAACCTGCAGCGGCAGATCATCCACACCGAAGCGGCCTTGGGTACAGCCAAGGTAGACTCCGCACGGCAGCGCCTGTTGGCCTTGAATCCGCACATCGGCGTCGAGGCGATCACCGAGCGTGTCACCTCGGCCAATATCGATGCCCTGCTGCAGGACGTGGACGTGGTGCTGGATGGCTCGGACAACTTTCCGCTGCGCTACCTGCTCAACGATGCTTGCATCAAGCACGCCAAGCCCTTGGTCTACGCCGCCATCGAGCGCTTTGACGGGCAGGTGAGCGTGTTCGATGCCGGTCGCCAGCGCGGTGTTGCACCGTGCTACCGCTGCCTGTTCCCGGAGCCGCCACCGCCTGAATTCGCCCCCAACTGTTCCGAGGCCGGCGTGCTGGGCGTGTTGCCGGGGCTGGCGGGGGTGATGCAGGCAACCGAGGTGTTGAAGCTGCTGCTGGATATTGGCGAACCGTTGACCGGGCGTCTGCTGCGCTTCGATGCCCTGCAGATGCGCTTCCGCGAAACCCGCGTGCATGCCGACCCGGCCTGTCCGTTGTGTGCCCCTGGCGTGCCATTCCCCGGATATATCGACTACGCAGCGTTCTGTTCGCATTCGCCATGAGGTGAAATGCCGTAGGCGCTGATCGGTTCTGCAGCTTTTTTGCTTTATCGTTCACCTGGGCGATTACAAGGTAATGTGGCATGGCAGCGGAATCCTCGCAGGAATTGGTAAAGGTAGTTGCCCTGTTGGGCGCTGCGGTGGTGGCTGTGCCCTTGTTCAGGCGCCTCGGCCTGGGCTCGGTGCTGGGCTACTTCGTTGCCGGCCTGGCCATTGGCCCGTTTGGATTTGGCTGGTTCTCTGATCCACAGGCCATCCTGCATGTGGCCGAGTTGGGCGTGGTGATGTTCCTGTTCGTGATCGGCCTGGAAATGCGGCCGTCACATCTTTGGAGCCTGCGTGGCGAGATCTTTGGTCTGGGCACGGCGCAGATCGTGACCTGTGCGCTGGTGCTGACCGGCGTCGCGATCCTGTTCGGCTACCGCCCGCAGATCGCCTTCATCGCTGCCGCTGGTTTCGTGCTGACCTCCACTGCGGTGGTGATGCAGCTGTTGGGGGAGCGCGGTGACCTGACCCTGCCATCCGGGCAGAAGATTGTTTCCATCCTGCTGTTTGAAGACCTGTTGATCGTGCCGCTGCTGGCCGTGGTTGCGTGGATGGCACCGGCGCAGATCGGGGCGCACGAAGGTTCGCGTTGGGCAAGCATCGCCATCGGTGCGGGCGCCATTGTTGGTCTGGTGCTGGTAGGGCGCTATCTGCTCAACCCCTTGTTCCGCATCCTGGCTGCTGCCAAGGCGCGTGAGGTGATGACGGCGGCGGCGTTGCTGGTTGTGCTGGGTGCGGCACTGTTGATGCAGCTCGGCGGGCTGTCGATGGCGATGGGGGCGTTCCTGGCCGGCGTGCTGCTGTCCGAATCCACCTTCCGGCATCAGATCGAAGCGGATATCGAGCCGTTCCGCGGCATCCTGCTTGGCCTGTTCTTCCTCAGCGTTGGCATGGCCCTGGACCTGTCGGTGGTGGCGGCCAACTGGAAGGTGATCGCGTTGCTGGTGCCGGCGATGATGCTGGCCAAGGCGATCTGCATCTACGGCGTGGCGCGGGTGATGGGCAGTGATCATCGGCAGGCCTTGGACCGTGGCGTGTTGATGGCGCAGGGCGGCGAGTTCGCCTTCGTTCTGTTTGCCGCCGCCGCGACTACCGGCGTGATCGATGCCAAGGTCAATGCCAACCTCACCGCGGTGGTGGTGCTGTCGATGGCGCTGACGCCGCTGTGCATGCTGGTCTATCGGCTGCTGGTAAAGGAAGGGCAGGTCTCCGTCGACGATGTGGATGCGGCCGACGGGCTCACGGGCAGCGTGCTGGTGATCGGTTTCGGGCGCTTCGGCCAGGTGTCCAGCCAATCGCTGCTGGCGCGCGATGTGGACGTGACCATCATCGACAACGATATCGACATGATCCGCAGCGCTACGCGGTTCGGATTCAAGATCTACTACGGCGATGGCACTCGCTTGGATGTGCTGCGCGCCTCCGGTGCCGAGACCGCTCGCGCAATCGCGGTCTGCGTGGATGACCGCGCAGCTGCGGATCGCATCGTCGAGCTGGTGCGACATGAGTTCCCGCTGGCCAAGCTGCTGGTGCGCTCGTTCGACCGCGAGCATTCGCTGTCATTGATTCATGCCGGCGTGGATTTCCAGATCCGTGAAACCTTCGAGTCGGCGGTGGAGTTTGGTCGCGCGGCGCTGATGCAGCTGGGTGTGGATGAGGACGAGGCTGATGTGGTCGCGCGCGAAATCCGCCGACGCGATGCCGAACGTTTTGAGCTGGAAATGGCCGGCGGCGGGCTGCAGGCTGACACCGGGCTGATGTACCGCAATACGCCCGGAGCACCGACGCCGACGCCGTTCACCCCGCCGCGGCGTGAAGCGCGTCCGCTCAATCCTGACGCCATTGCCGGGGCAGGGGAGCCGGTCGCCGCCGATTCAGGCGGGGCGACAGGGCCATGACAAGGTGTGGCGGTGGCCGGAATCAGGGACAATAGCCGCCCCCGTGTTCACCGCCATACCCCATGACTGTCCTCGCCGACGCCTCCACGCAGACCTCCCGCATCCTTGATGGCCGCCGCATCGCCGAGGAACTGCTCGACGATTTGAAGGTGCGCGTCGACGCCCGCCTGGCCGCTGGTGGCGCCCGGCCCGGTCTGGCGGTGGTGTTGGTGGGCGGTGACCCGGCGTCTTCGGTGTATGTGCGCAACAAGCGTCGCGCGGCCGAAAAGGTCGGCATCGAAGCCTTCGACTACGATCTGCCGGAAGGTACCAGTTAGGCCCAGTTGCTGGAGCTGATCGATCAGCTCAACGCTGATCCCAAGATCCACGGCATCCTGATCCAGCTGCCGCTGCCGGGCATCCCCGATGCCAACCGCCTGATCCAGCGCATCGATCCGCGCAAGGACGTGGATGGTTTCCACCCGCAGAACGTGGGTCACCTGGTGCTGCGCGAGTTCGGCCTGCGCCCGTGCACGCCGCGCGGCATCACCACGCTGCTCGGCCATACCGACCAACCGGTGCGTGGCCGCAATGCCACCATCGTTGGTGTCAGCAACCATGTCGGCCGGCCGATGGGGCTGGAGCTGCTGATCGCCGGTTGCACGGTGACCAGCTGCCACAAGTTCACCCCCAAGGACGTGCTGGAACAGGCCGTGCGCAACGCTGACATCCTGGTCGTCGCAGTAGGCATCCCGCAGTTGATTCCGGGTGAATGGGTGAAGCCGGGCGCGGTGGTGATCGATGTCGGCATCAACCGCCTGGACGATGGCCGCCTGGTCGGCGATGTCGGCTTTGAAGCGGCAGCGCAGCGCGCCAGTTGGATCACCCCGGTGCCGGGCGGTGTTGGCCCGATGACGGTGGCCACGCTGATGCAGAACACGATCGAGGCGGCCGAGGCCAGCGCCGAGGGGTTGAAGTTCTAAGCTCCTGTAGTGCCGAGCCGTGCTCGGCAGAGGCTTTCCCCGTACAGCATCAGCGTAGTGCCAAGCCATGCTCGGCAAGGGACTTTCGCTGTAACGCTCCTGCCGAGCATGGCTCGGCACTACAGGGCGTGATCCCTGAACACCTCCCCGCCAGCGCGACACTGCGTCGCACTTGCCCCCTGACATCGGCGGGCAAATAAGGGTAAAATGTCGCGCTTCCCCACATCTACCGGGCACGCCGATGCTGCGCATCCAGGCTGAAGCACTAACGTACGATGACGTTTCCCTCGTCCCCGCTCACTCCATCGTTCTGCCTAAGGACGTTGACCTCGGCACGCGGCTGACGCGCGACCTGCGGTTGAAGTTGCCGATTGTCTCGGCCGCCATGGATACCGTCACTGAAGCTCGCTTGGCCATCGCCATGGCCCAGATCGGCGGCATCGGCATCCTGCACAAGAACCTGACCGTCGAGCAGCAAGCTGCCGAAGTGGCCAAGGTCAAGAAGTTCGAATCCGGCGTCATCCGCGACCCGATCACCGTTGGTCCGGAAACCACGATCCGTGACGTGTTGGCCCTGACCCAGGCGCACAACATCTCCGGCGTGCCGGTGGTTGGCAGCGATGGCCTGCTGGCCGGCATCGTCACCCACCGTGACATGCGCTTTGAAACCGAGCTGGACGATCCGGTCCGCCACATCATGACCAAGAAGGATCGCCTGGTCACGGTGAAGGAAGGCGCGGCCTCGGACGAAGTCCTGTCGCTGCTGCACAAGAACCGCATCGAAAAAGTCCTGGTGGTCAACGACGCGTTCGAACTGCGCGGCCTGATCACGGTCAAGGACATCCAGAAGAAGAGCGACAACCCCAACGCTGCCAAGGACGCCGCAACGCGCCTGCTGGTTGGTGCTGCGGTCGGCGTTGGTGGTGACACTGATCGCCGCGTCGAAGCGCTGGTCGCCGCCGGCGTGGACGTGCTGGTGGTCGACACCGCGCACGGCCATTCGCAGGGCGTGCTGGACCGCGTGCGTTGGGTGAAGAAGAACTTCCCGAACGTACAGGTCATCGGCGGCAACATCTGCACCGGCGACGCTGCTCTGGCATTGCTGGATTGTGGCGCCGATGCGGTCAAGGTCGGTATCGGCCCGGGTTCGATCTGCACCACGCGCGTTGTCGCGGGTGTTGGCGTGCCGCAGATCACCGCGATCGACCTGGTTGCCGAAGCGCTGCAGGATCGCATTCCGCTGATCGCCGACGGTGGCATCCGTTACTCCGGCGACATCGGCAAGGCGCTGGCCGCTGGTGCGTCGACGGTGATGATCGGTGGCCTGCTCGCAGGCACCGAGGAATCGCCGGGCGAAACCGAACTGTTCCAGGGCCGCTCCTACAAGAGCTACCGTGGCATGGGGTCGCTGGCTGCGATGGAGAAGGGTTCCAAGGACCGTTACTTCCAGGACGCCGCCACCGCCGACAAGCTGGTGCCGGAAGGCATCGAAGGTCGTGTGCCGTATCGCGGCCCGGTTGGCGGCATCATCCACCAGCTCATCGGTGGCCTGCGTGCGACCATGGGCTATGTGGGCTGCGCCACCATCGAAGAAATGCGCACCAAGCCGAACTTCGTCAAGATCAGCGGTGCCGGCCAACGTGAGAGCCACGTCCACGACGTGCAGATCACCAAAGAGCCGCCGAACTACCGCGCTTGATGCGGTAAGCAGAAGAGGAACGTGGACCTGGTCCCGTTCCTCTTTCTCTATCCGCCATTTGTTTTGCATCGACTCCCGTTTTCATTGATCACTTGCCGGGCTTTATGACCAACATCCATAACGACAAGATCCTCATCCTCGATTTCGGCGCACAGTACACGCAGCTGATCGCGCGCCGCATCCGCGAGTTCGGTGTGTACTGCGAAATCTGGGCATGGGACCACGATCCGGCCGAGATCGCCGCCTTTGGTGCCAAGGGCATCATCCTGTCCGGCGGCCCGGAAACCACCACGCTGCCCGGCGCGCCGGCTGCGCCGCAGGAAGTGTTCGACAGCGGCCTGCCGCTGCTGGGCATCTGCTACGGCCTGCAGACCATGGCCAAGCAGTTGGGCGGTGGCACCGAAGCGGCTGACCAGCGCGAGTTCGGCCATGCAGAGGTCAAGCTGCTCGGCAACGACGCACTGTTGGGTGGCCTGTCCGACCACAACGGCGAGCCGCGCCTGGACGTGTGGATGAGCCACGGCGACCACGTCACCCACGTGCCGCCGGGCTTCGCCATCACTGCCGTGACCGACCGCATCCCGGTGGCCGCGATGGCCAACGAAGACAAGCGTTGGTACGGCGTGCAGTTCCACCCGGAAGTGACCCACACCAAGCAGGGCTCGGCACTGCTGAAGCGCTTCGTCACCGATATCTGCGGCTGCGCCACGCTGTGGACCGCGGCCAACATCATCGACGATCAGATCGCCCGCGTGCGCGAGCAGGTTGGCAGCGATGAAGTGATCCTCGGTCTGTCCGGCGGCGTTGATTCCTCGGTGGTCGCAGCACTGCTGCACAAGGCCATCGGCACCCAGCTGACCTGCGTTTTCGTCGACACCGGCCTGCTGCGCTTCCAGGAAGGCGACCAGGTCATGCAGATGATGGCCGAGAACATGGGCGTCAAGGTCGTGCGCGTGAATGCCGCCGACCGCTACTTCAAGGCACTGGAAGGCGTCAGCGATCCGGAAGCCAAGCGCAAGATCATCGGCAACCTGTTCGTCGAGATCTTCGATGAAGAGTCCAACAAGCTCAGCAACGCCAAGTGGCTGGCGCAGGGCACGATCTATCCGGACGTGATCGAGTCGGCCGGCAGCAAGACCGGCAAGGCACACGTCATCAAGAGCCACCACAACGTGGGCGGCCTGCCGGAAGACATGAAGCTCAAGCTGGTCGAGCCGCTGCGCGAGCTGTTCAAGGACGAAGTGCGCCGCCTCGGCGTCGAACTCGGCCTGCCGCGCGCGATGGTCTACCGCCATCCGTTCCCGGGCCCGGGCCTGGGTGTGCGCATCCTCGGTGAAGTGAAGCGTGAGTACGCCGAGCTGCTGGGCAAGGCCGACGCGATCTTCATCGAAGAGCTGCGTGCCGCCGACCTGTATGACAAGACCAGCCAGGCGTTTGCCGTATTCCTGCCGGTCAAGTCGGTTGGCGTGGTTGGCGATGCACGTGCCTATGAGTGGGTGATCGCACTGCGCGCAGTGGAGACCATCGACTTCATGACCGCGCATTGGGCGCACCTGCCGTACGACTTCCTCGGCCGCGTCTCCAACCGCATCATCAATGAACTGCGTGGCGTCTCGCGCGTGGTATACGACATCTCCGGCAAGCCGCCTGCGACGATCGAGTGGGAATGATGGAGTGCGTGGCACGGCGCGGTAGCAACTGGCGATAACAAGGCAGTTGTTCACATAGTGCGCGGTGCCATCCACTGAGCAACCCGCAATCCGATGCCAGACCTCTGGCATCGGATTTTTCTTTTGTGGGAGCGGCGTAAGCCGCGAAGCAAGCGCATCATCAGATGACACGGGTGCCCGGAGAGATCGAACAGCGTCAGCTTCGCGGCTTACGTCGCTCCCACAGGCCAGCGCTTTGCCTGAGGACAGCTGCATTGAGCGCGATGCGGGAATTGCGTCACCCTGGGTAAGTCTGATCCGGCACTCGACCCTTCACTGCATTGGCGCGAGCATGGCAAGTGATACGCCCTTCGGTGTCCGCTGCTAGACGAGCACTGATCCGATCCTTCAGCAAGGCGTGCTCCCCGGCGCTCATTGCCGCTAGCGTCGAGCCGACGCTGGGCGCACCGAGCGCCGTGGACCAGAAATCCTCGAAGTCGGCGAAGGTGCGGGACACGTCGATTTCGCGGGTTTCAATCGCCTCCAGGCCCGCGTCGCTCCACAACTGCCGCAATACCTCGATCCGCGAAGCCTCAGGACTGGGCGGCGACGGAACGGTATGGCCAAGCCCGCGCATCTCAGCCAGCAACATCTCATAGGGGAATCCGCCACCCGGCATGTCCCAGGCGTATGCGGCGACGCTGCCGCCCGGACGAACCACGCGTGCCATTTCGGCCGCGCCGCGAGCAGGTTCGGGGACAAAGAAAATCACCAACGGCATCACCGCGACATCGAAGGTAGAAGCCGGGTAGGGCAGGGCCATCGCATCACCTTGTTCAAACACTGCTGCCTGCAGCGCTGGCTGGGCTTGCGCATAGGCGAGCTGTTCGCTGGATGGGTCCACACCATGCAGCGACGCCGGCGCGCAGCGTTCGGAGATCATCTCGGTGAAAGCGCCGTTGCCACAGCCGACGTCAAGCCAATGCTGCTGTGGTGCCGGGGCTAGCCAATCGAGAAATACCTCGCCGGCGAGCTGGCTCCAAACACCCATGTAGCGCTCATAAGTAGCGCCATCGCGAAAGCGGATTTCGTTGGTCGTCATATCAGGTCTCAAAGAACACGATCAGCGTAGCTGAAAGATAGAGCCCCAGCCCGAACACCGTATGCGTGGACAAGCTGCGCAGGCAGCTGTTCAGTGGTGTTGGCGTCTTCGATGCCAAGAACCCCGCACCCATCGCAGGCTGCATCACCAGTAACGGTGCCGCTACGGTCGCTGCGCCTACGGCCAAGGCGGGTAGCAGGGTGGGGCGATGCAACCAGGACGGGCCTTGAATCGCCAGCAGCAAGGCTGCGAAAGCGATGCCAACGGCGTAGTGGATGCCCCAGCCAAGCAGCCGCTCGCCGGGTATTGCCGCCGCATGCCTGATGCTGGGATGGGCGAAGGTGCCCTCGCGCAGGTGACCGGCCCAGCGCCCGAGCAGTGCGTAGTCGAGTGTGGCCACGCCCAGTCGTTTGAGCGTCTGGGTCCAGGCATCCATCACGATTGTTGCCCCGATTCCAACCAGTACCATCCGCAGTACATCCATCCACGTCATGTTGGCTCCTCTGCAATGACCCATCTGTCTCCCAAGACATGCTAAAAGTTGAAGTCAACTTCAAGTCAAGGGTCTGCGATGGACATCGCCGAAGTCGCCAGGCGAACGGGGCTGCCGTCCTCCACGCTGCGGTTCTACGAAAACAAGGGACTGATCGTTGCACATCGTGGCGCGGGTGGGCGGCGGCACTTTGCGGCGGACGTGCTTGACCAGTTGGCCTTGATTGCCTTGGGTCAGGCCGGCGGACTGTCGCTGGATGAGATCCACGCCATGCTTTCCCCGCACGGACCTCCGCGGGTTGATCGAGCGTTGCTGCTGACCAAGGCCGACGAGATCGATGCGACCGTAAGGCGCTTGCGGGCGATGAGCGAGGGGTTGCGCCATGCAGCTGCATGCCCTGCAGTGAGTCACGTTGATTGCCCGAGTTTCCGGCGCCTGCTCAAGGCAGCCGCTGCTGGACGACTGAAGCAGGACGTGGCCAAGCCAAAGGCGACAAGACGCAGCCCGGGGGGCGGCAGTTGATTGGTTTGGCGTTTGCTCAGTGCGTGTTGCCCTGAAGGCGGGCACGCTACCGGCAGCATGCGCGACTTCTTCGTCCGGCCGACACTGCTGGTGTTCTTCAACATCGCCAAGCGGTGAGACTGCAGAAGATCCAGGCTGATGTCAGCAGACCTTTCTGTCCGCATTGCAGTCGTTGGTGCTTCCTGTCCGGCTTCAGCGGAAGGTTACATTGACCGTGGCCGTGGCAGAGAACGGCCCTGGCTTTGCGGTGTCGTCGGTCCAGATCAACGAAGCCAGGAAGTCATAGTTCATCAGCGTGTTGTTTACGGGGCCGAGCGGGATGGCTTTCTTCAGCTGGATGAAGTGGCCAGGCGTATCTGCCTGGGATATCGCGATGCCGAAGCCGCCGTTGAGCTTTGGCACGATGATGCTGCCGTCCTTGACGATGTTGAGGGTGCTGATCGAGGCGACCAGCATTCGACTGCTGCATTCATTGCCCGCACCGGGATGGGTCATGTCGACCTGGATTTGGAACGGGACCTGTGACTGGACCTTGCCTTTGTTGATATCCGCAACCGGTATGCGGCCAAAATTCACCATGCTTCCCGAATTCCCGATGATCGTGATGCTCGGATTGCATGCGATGAAGTGGATCTGTCCAAGTCCAGAAACACCTGCGCGGAAGTTCGAGTTGGGTATGGTGTTCAGGCCACCTTCGCCGTCGACCTGGAATAGATCGTAGACCCCCCAGTTGTTGATCTGTCCGCTCTGAGGTGGCGGGCTGCCTGTCGCCTTGATGTAGATGGAGAAGGTAACGTTCAACACCATCGAAGTTGCACATCGCTTTGCCCTGGCGTTGTTCCAATACATCTTGCAGTTCGGGCGGTTGGCTGGTGGCACGGTTCCTCTGCCTGCCAGCATTCTGGGGCCGCCCCCGTTGATGTCGTGGTCGACGTGCTTGATGGTCACGCCAACCTCGATCGAAGGATGGATCTGTGCAACGGTTCTATCCGGGTCCCAGTAGAAGAAAGCGTCCTCCCCTTGCGGTGCGCCTTGCGCGTCCACGCAGCGGAAGCTCACGGTGTAGTCGTCCGAACGCCACAACAGTCGGCCACGAACTGCGTCACCCTTGGAAATAACGATCTCGTCGTGCAGTGTGATGATCTGGTTGAGCGACTGTGTCATGGCTTCCTTGCAGGACAGGGCCCAGGCTGCGTTTGGCAGCGCCAGCAGAAGCATCAATACTGAAAATCCCTTGAGCAGTGCTTTTTTCATCGTGAGTTTCATTGTGATTGGCCTGGCGGAACGCAGCGCAAAGCGATGCGCCGGTAGCCGGGCAGGGTCATGTGGGAAGGGCTTGCCTGAATCTGCTCCGGGCGCATCTCACAGCGCTGATCAGGTCTCGTGCCCCAGCGGACGGAGAGCCGGTCGCCCAGGTGCACGCCACTGACGAAGATCTCGCCATTGGGGCCGGCGATGCCGCGACTCAGGCCATCGTTGCCGAATACCGTGGCGCCGAGGGGGATGCGGATATCCTCGACCAGGATGGGGTGGATCATCAGGCTGATGCCACGACGGGTTTCAAAGTCCACCCGCGTCAAGGCACCGCGGGTTGGAACAATGTTTCTGGAAGTCCTGCTGGCATCGATGTCAGCGCCCAGGTCATCAGTGCGCAGGGCCACCCGATTGCTGCGATAGGCGCTGACACCGCTGACCAGGCCATAGCCCCGCCGGTCCAGCCGGACCCCGGACTGATTCTCCAGGCCAAGGCCTGCTCCGTCCTGGGCGTGCACCAGCACATTGGTACGGTGCAGCGACTGTGCGAAGGTCAGGCCATTGCGGTGCAGAACCCAGCCGCCGCGTATTCCCCAGTTGATCTGGGAGTAGCTGTCAGCTAGCGTGCCGCCGATCGTGGCGATGCCTTTGCTGCCCATGTAACGCAGGTTTGCAGAACCGGTCTTGCCGGTATCGGTTTTACCAATGCTCAGCCCGTATCCCAACCGGTCGCCATCCAGCAGCGAGCCATTCATCCCGGATTGGTAGCTTGCACCGCTATTGCGTGAGTGGCTGTAGGAGGCAGAACTGCTGCTGCGGCGCAGTCCCGGGCGATCAAGCGGCAGTGAAAGCGTCAGCCCGAATGAACGGTCGACGCGGTTGTAGCGTCCTTGGCTGTGCCTGAAGTAGGTGCCAAAGCTGACGGCGCCCAAGCGGCCATTCAATCCCAGCTGCAGCTCGCGCTCTCGTTCACTGGCGCCCCAATAGTCCTGCTTGTTGTAGCTGGCATTGAGCGAGTAGTCGTCCGATATGCGCTGGTTCAGCGCGATCTCCAGGCGGTTGCGTTTGTTGTGGTAGCGCTGGCTTTGGATCAGATGCTGCCGCGGCTGCGTCCACGGCGCTGCGTGATCGGGGTATTCGATCTGCTCGTCGTAGCTGGTTTCATAGTAGCCGTGGCGCCATTGCGCACGCTCCGCAGAGGCATCGCCGAAGTCGTAATAGCCGGAGGTGGAGTAGCGATGACCCACGAGGCGGAACTCGGTGCCGTGTGCATTCAGCGACTTTGAATACAGGAAGCGGTAACTCTGGCCGTTGCTGACCTTGCCCTGGGCAAGCCGGGTGCGGGCGTGGATGACATCGATGGAGGCCGAGCCAAACTTGCCCAGGCTTTGGGCCGCACCAACCGCCAAAGCGCTGTAGTTGGCGGACAACAGCAGGCCGGCATACGGTGTGGTGTCCGATGCCAGTCCGCGTGCTGCGGTAGCCTGCACAAAACGCGGCTGGTAGCGGTCGTAGCCATTGCGCAGTTCGCCGCCGCTGAATTCGTAGTGCACCAGGCCCGGTCGCAGCATGTTTTCGACCGCGGAAAAGGATTGCTTGTAACGTTGCAGCGAACCGTCGGCTTCGACAATGGAGACATCCAGTTCGCCACTCAGACGATTGGGTACGATATCGTCGATCTGGAAGGCACCCGGGGCCACGTTCAATGCATAGATGAGGCTCCCGTCCTGGCGGATTTCCACACGTGCATTACTGGCGGCGATGCCGCGCACCACGGGGGCATAGCTGCGCTGGCTGTAAGGCAGCATCTCATCGTCGTTGGATATCTGTACGCCGCGAAAGCGCACGCTGTCAAAGACCCCATGTGCGGTATAGGTATCACCAAACGTCAACCTGCTGTGCGAGGACCCTAGGTCGGTCTCGGCACGGAAGCCCTGTGTTGTCCAGTGCGTTCGGCTGTCATTGTTTGATCGGTTGGCACTGGCGGTATGGCGGAAGCGCCACATGCCTGCATTGAGCGTGCTGTTGATCGATGCAAAAAAGTAGTCATCGCGGCGCTGCTGCTCGTGGTCGTTGTGCGCGCCATTGAGTGCGTAGTCGACCAGCAGCGCGTTGATACCCTGGTCGCGCAGCGCCTTTGGAATATGTCCGCGCGGCAGGTTGAGCAGGTGCACCTGGGGTACACGTAGATCCAGGCGCTGCTGGTTGCCGTTGTAGCTGACGCGTGCATCAGGAATGGAATGGGCAAGTACAAGGCAGTCAGGTGCGTCGCCTGCATCACTCTCCACATCCTCCAGGCGGATGCCCCACTGCTCGAGGCGGCCGCGCGAAAGGCAGGGTTCGGTCTGGCCGGACGGGGACGCCGCAAACACGATTTCTTCGCGAGCCACCTCATTGCCATTGAGATAGATGGCGAATGGATAGGTGCCGGGCAGGATTGCGCCGGGGCGGGATAGCGCGGCGACATCCGCTTGGCTGCTGCCGGCGCGCAGAAAATCCATGTTGAAGTTTGCTGCAGCAGCTGCACTGCCGATGCTGAATGCATTGAGGGCAACCGCCAGTGGTGCCAAGCGAGGGGCAGCACTTCCCCGCCGCGGCGTTACACGGATTCTGCGAAGCATGAAGGAAATCGCGAAGTGGATCGGAGTTTGGCTCAGGACCGGAATGGCACATCGTTGACGTCGCTGATGCCGCCGTAGTCGTTGATGTAGCCAAAACGCAGCGACTGGGCATTGCCAAGGTCGAGCTTGGACAGCGGCACGGTGAGTGTCTGGCCGGGCGCGATCATGTCCAGCTCGATATCGTTGCCGATGCCCGCGGTTGCCCGGCCTTGCAGATGCGAGAAGGTGATATGCATCGGACTGTTGTTGCGAACCTCCAAGCGTTGGCCGTCGGTGCGCCACTGCAAGCTGCGCGCGGCTTCATCCAGCGACTGGTCGAGGCCAGGCGGTCGATAGAACAGCTTGATGCGAGTGCGGATGGCTACCTGCAGAACATTGTTGGCTTCCGCAGTTGGGGGGATTTCCTGCACGTTGATCCACAACAGCGACTCCTTGTCGGCTGGTAGCCCGCTGCCGGCGTAGATGGTGCGGACGACTGCCTGCTCGCCTGGCGCCAACTGCATCAGTGGAGGTGTGATCACCATTGGCAGGTCGCTTGGGACTGCGGAGTCGTCACCGTCGTCCAGCCAGGTCTGGACCATGTAGGGAAGGCTGCTTTTGTTGGAAAGCGTCATCGCGGCGGAGGCGGACTTTGCGTCATAGATAACGCGCGTGGTCTGCACTTGCACCGCTGCATGAGCAGCATGGGGTGAGGACAGGCAGAGCAGCATGGCAAGGGCGATCCACCACTTCGTCGGCGGGCAGTTGGAGGCGTGCATGAGAATCATCGGGCTTGCTATGGAGTTCACTGTTGGGGCGGGCGCTCACGCGGATAAGCCGCGGGGCTGGCAACGACAACGCGTGATCAGCCCCACGGACAGCATCAGCGGTACTCGATGGAGAACGTCGAGTTCGCGTCGGCGATGCCGGCACCGACGTCCTTCTCGAAGGACTTGTAGCGCGCCTTCAGATTGACGCTTGCCTTGCCGGTGGCAGCAACGGTGACCAGTGCGGGGTCCACCAGGTCCTGATTGATCGGGAATACCTTGTCGTTGTTGTCCAGGATCTCAATGCCAACGCCCGTTGCCTTGCTTACCGCAAGCAGTTCCGGGTGGCCGGCTGGCGTGGTGCCGTCAAAGCGCAGCGTGTAGGTGCCGGCTTCACAGTTTTCCATGTCGATGTTGAAGCTCTTGGGCGCCGACACATCGCCGGCTTCCTTGAACAGGGTGGTCGGGAAAGTACCGATGGTGACGGTCTGGTCCACACTGGCCGTGCTTACGTCGCAGGTGGACTGGACGATCTCGCCCTTGAAGGTGATGGTGCCCGATGCGGCCTGCGCTGCAGGTGCCGCCAGGCAGGAGAATGCAAGCGCCAATACGGCAGTCTTGGCGACGTTGGTGTTGATGAAGTTCATTTGTCTTTCCTGTTTGTTGCGGATGACGTCAACACTGCTCGTGCGTTTGCTGCGGAGTGTTGGTTGACCGTGGTGATGCCTGCAGCGCAATTGGTAGCAGTGGAAAAGAACGCGAGTCGAGGACGGCGATGCGAAGCAGGCTGTACCCGGACGTCGGCGATGCAGGCGCGGGGGTTGGCTCATGCGTTTTTCTGCATGAGTGGTTGGGAGGGGCTCACTCCAGGTGCTGCGAGCAAGCGCGGTGGTGAAACAACTACGTGATGAAGCAAAGACCTGTGTGGGTGGCCACTGTGGGTGGCCACCTCGCCTTTGGCGGACCAGCGCAACGCATCAGGCCCAACCTGCGCTATCGCGCTGATTGGCGATGACATGGATTTTGTTCAGCCAGAGAGCCCGTAGGTTGAGGCGTGGCTGCGGGGAGTTGATCGTCAACTCACGATGGAATTGGACTTGCGCGGGGCATGCTGTTCAGCGCAAATGCTCGGTAATTCGAATGCGCACCTCGTGCGCTTGCGGGCGTCTCGCTGTTACAGAGAGGGGCTGTATGCCTGGCTTGGAGTTGCCAGCGAAGCTGGCAGTGGATACTCCGGCCGTGTATTGAGTGCTTGTGATTGGTGGTGCTGATATGCCTTGAAGCGTGGAACCGAGTCGAAAATATTATGTTTCCCCGCTGATCCAGGCTGTAGGTATTCCCCAGACTGTGGGCGGCGAAAAGTGATGATGCTGCTGGGAATTTGCGCTGATCGCATTCGCAACTGCCCTTGGAATGCTTTTGAATGCCAGTGTTGATCGTGTGGATACGGCAGGGTATTCACGTTCCGGCGCGCGGGAATTGAGAAGCAGACTTGATCGCAGTGCGGCTCGGGGTGCAGATGAATAGGCGCGACAGGGTGTCGGTCCTGGCGTGGAGAGAAGGCTCGGAAGCAAGCTCATCCGCTATGTTGTGGTCGAGTGAGGCGTTGTGCGCTAGCTGTGCAGTTTCCAGCTGTCGTGTGCCTGCTCGTATGGGGTTGGGTCGGATTGTGATCTCGGTCGGCGGAAATGCGCTTGCGCTTCTGTGCGCCACCGGATGTTGGACACCATCGGAATGTGTCACTGCGCTGTAATCGTTATCCTTCGCTACCGCGTACACACGGTTTTCACTTCAGCCACGCCTGCTGTACTGCATGATGTTGCTGCGTGATCGGTGGAGGCAATGCATCAGGGGGAAGTGCAATGCTTTGGGACGAGGGTGTCGGGCCGTCACCAGGGAGGGCGCGATTGGCGGATCTATATGTGCAGTTGCAGGCTGTGTTGGACGCACTGCCGCAGATGGCTGCGATGGTTCACGATGGCGTGCCCGTGCAGGCCAATCTGCGTTGGCGTGAGTTCTTCGGCAATGATGCGGCGCTGGGAAGTTCACGTGATTGGCTTGAGCGTGTGCATGCCGATGAGCGTGCGCTGGCGATAGCAGGCTGGCGCGAGTTCCTGCTGCATGGGCATGCGCCCGCATTTGAATGTCGTCTGCAGGATGAGGCCGGCATCGAACACTGGTTTGAGGTGCGCCTGGGGAGCCCCGCAGCGGAGGTTCCGTTGCAGGCGGTAACAATGACGGATATCAGTGCCAGGCGTCGCCTGCGCCATTCTCTGGAGCAGAGCCTGGATCTGCAGGACCGGATGCTGGATGCCAGCATGGACTGCATCCAGGTGATAAACAGCGACGGCACGGTGCGGCACATGAATCGCTCTGGCTGCGTGGCGTTCGGGCTGCCGCAGGACGAGCGCACGTTCGGAATGCAGTGGGCCGATCTGTTGCCTGCGGCTTTTCGCAACAAGGGACGGCGAGCGTTGGCGCAGGCCGCGGGTGGTCGGGCGGCGCGCTTTGCAGGCCAGACCGGCAGCGAAGGCGCGCTTACGCAGTTCTGGGACAACGTCCTCACCCCGATGTTTGACGGGCAGGGACAGGTGAGCGGCATCCTGTGTGTCTCGCGTGATGTCAGCCGGCAGCAGCACGCCGAGCGGCGCCTGCGGATCGCCTGCGAAATCGATGAGTTGACCGGCTTGCCAAATCGGCGCTCGTTCAATCGCAGGCTGCGGTTGAGCTTGCAGCGCCAACGTGAGTGCAATGGAACCCTTGGGTTGATGATCATCGACCTGGATCACTTCAAGCACGTCAACGACACGTTGGGGCATTCGGCTGGTGATCACCTGCTGCGGGTGCTGGCCAGGCGGGTTGCGGCGCACGTTTCCGACACGACCCTGGTCACGCGCCTGGGTGGTGATGAGTTCGCGGTGGTGCTGGAGGAGATTGCCGGTGAGGCGGAGTTGCTGCGGGTTGCCGAGGGCATCAGTTTGCTGGCGGAAAGCTCGGTGACCTATGCCGGGCAGGTGATCAATACCGGGATGAGTATTGGCTGCGCCATGTATCCACGCGATGCCTGTGATCCGGCGGAGCTGTTGAAAGCCGCCGATACCGCATTGAATGATCTCAAGGCCAATGGACGGGGCGGTGTGCGTTTGTACAGCCGTCGGTTGATGGCCATTGCCGAGCTGGCGGCGAACCAACGGCTGATGGCGCGACAATTGGTGCGCGATGGTGGCGTGGTGCCGCACTACCAGCCGAAGGTGAATCTGCAGGACGGCCGCGTGGTGGGATATGAGGCGTTGCTGCGTTGGCCTTGCGCCGAAGACCAGGGCATGGGCGACGATTGCCAGCTGGACGAGGCATTTCGCGACTACGACTTGGCATCGCGCTTGGCAGAGTCCATGCATCTGCAGGTATTGACGGATATCTGTGCCTGGCAGGCGCAGGGTCTGGTGGTGCCACCTATCGCGATCAATGCCGCACCGGTGGAGTTTTTGCGTGATGACTTTGCCGAGATCCTGCTGGAGAAGCTACAACGCTTCGATGTTGACCCGATGTTGATCGAGTTGGAGGTCACCGAGCAGGTGCTGACCGACCGCGGCTCCGCTTTTGTCGCCCGTGCATTGGGCTTGTTGAAAGACGCAGGCATGCGAATCGCACTGGACGATTTTGGTACCGGGCACTCCTCATTGGCGCATTTGCGCGACTACCCGATTGATGTGCTCAAGATCGATCGCAGCTTCGTGGCACGCATGGTGGATGAGCCATCGATCCGCGCGATAGTCGAAGCGGTCGGCAAACTTGGGCCGAGCCTGCGTCTTGATCTGGTGGCCGAGGGGGTGGAGAACGCCAGCCAACGGCAGATCCTGATCGAAGCTGGTTACCGGATTGGCCAGGGTTTCCTGTACGACCGCGCGGTCGATGCTGCGCAGGTGGCGCAGCGCTTGCAGGGGCCGCGGAAGATGTCGACGGCCTGAGGTTCAATCGGCTTGGTTGTGCTGCGCTTCCACCAGCCGCAGCCAGGCCTGCGCCGCAGCAGACAGATAGCCGCCGCGACGCCAGGCCAGCACCATTTTCCAGTCCAGTTCCGGCTCCTCCAGCGGCACGATCACCACATCCGCACGTGGGCGTGCGTTGGCGATCATGCGCGGCAGCAGGGCCACGCCCAAGCCGGCTGCGACCAGCGCGACGATGAAGTCCGGTTGCCCACTGCGCGTGACCTCGCGCGGGCTGAAGCCACGGGCCTGACAGGCCTGGATGATGTGCCGGTTCAGCAGGAAGCCCTTCTCGAACAGCACGAATGGGACGTCAGCCAGGTCCTGCAGCTGCAGGCTGGCCGAACCGGCCAATGGATGCTGGCGGGGCAGCAGCGCTACCAGCGGCTCGGTGCGGACCGGTTGCCAGTCCAGATCATCGGCGACCGGCAACAGACTTGCAGCTAGCTCGATTTCACCGGCACGCAGGCTCTCCTCAAGTGCCTCGCTGCCGCGTTCGAGCACGCGCAAGTCGATCTGCGGGTAGAGCTGGCGGAAGCGGGCAAATACCGGTGCGAACAGGATGTCGCTGCCGAGCGAAGCCAGCCCCAGGTGCAGCTCGCCGCGATGCAGATCGCGCAGTTCTTCCAGTTCGCGCAGCATGTCTTCGCGCTCACCGAGCAGGGCCAGGGCGCGTCGATAGACGATCTGTCCAGCCGGCGTCAGCCGTACCCCGTTTCGGGAGCGCTGCAGCAGTACCTCACCCAGTTCATCCTCCAGCTGGCGGATCGCCTTGCTGATGGTTGGCTGGGTCGCGAACACGGCCTCGGCTGCCGCCGAGAAGCCGTCATGGCGGACAACTTCCACCAACATGCGTAGCTGTCTGATATCCATTCTCAAATGGAATCCTGTGGATTCAATCAATTCATTTTATTTATGGATAGGCCCGGCGTACATAGGAGGAATGGAAACCTTGATGTCGTCATTGCGTCGCGGCCAACTCGGACTGCGACGTGGGTTGCGCCGTAGCGCCGGCTTGCAGATCGGCGTGCTGGTGGTGATCTGGCTGCTGGCGCAGGCGCTGATGCAGCGCCTGGGCGTGCCGGTACCCGCCGGCATCGTTGGCTTGTTGGTGCTGCTGCTGGCCTTCGCGATGCGCTGGTTGTCACCGCGCTCGTTCGCGCGTGGTGCGCAGTGGCTGCTGGCGGAAATGCTGTTGTTCTTCGTGCCGGCGGCAATGATCCTGCTCGACAACAGGCAGATGTTTGGTTGGCTTGGGTTGAAACTGTTGGTGGTTGTGGTGGGCGGCACCTTGCTGGTGATGGCAAGCACGGCGGTGACCGTCGAACTGTTGCTGCGGTGGAGCCTGCGCCATGAAGCTTGAGGCGCTGATCCAACATCCGGGGCAATTACTGTGGCCGGTGTTCTGGGCCGTGCTGACGGTGGCGGTCTACCTGCTGGCCAAACAGTTGTATCTGCGCAGCGGCAAGGCCTGGGCGTCACCGTTGATCACTGCGCCATTGGTCCTGCTGGGTCTTGCGTTGGTGTTGCACGCCAACTATCACGACTACCTGCGTGGCACGCATTGGCTCGTGGCAATGCTGGGGCCGGCGACCGTTGCGTTCGCGGTGCCCATCCATCAGCAGCGGGCGTTGATTGCGCGGCATTGGAAGGTGCTGGGTGCAGGTGTGCTGGTCGGTAGCGGGGTGGCGATCGTCGCTGCGTGGGCGATGGCCACGGCACTGCATTTGTCGCCGGAGCTGCGCCTGAGCCTGGCGCCGCGCTCGGTCACCACACCGTTTGCGATGGACGTATCCGGGCGCATCGGCGGCATCCCTGAGCTGACGGCTGTGTTTGTGATCATCACCGGTGTCTGCGGTTCGCTGTGCGGGCAGGTGCTGCTCAAACTGCTGCCGGTGCGCAGTGCGATGGCGCGTGGTGCACTGTTTGGCATGGGTGCGCACGGCATGGGCGTGGCCAAGGCGCGCGAGCTGGGGGAGAGCGAGGGTGCGATCGCCGGGCTGGTGATGGTGATGGCCGGTGTGTTGAACGTGGCCGTCGCGCCCTTGCTGGTGATGCTGCTGCAACGCTGACGACGGCTTGGCTCAAGTCAGGCTGGGGTGTCGCCGGCCCGGGCGTTCTGCAGGGCGTCTTGCCGACGCGCCAACACCGCTTCGCGGTGGGCGATGTAAGCGTTGGCACCGAGGATGATCAGGGCGCCGATCACGGTCCAGCGGTCCAGTGTTTCGCCGAATAACAGCCAGCCCATGACTACCACCAAGGGCAGCTGGGTGAAGCTGATCGGGGTCAGTGCGGAAACTTCGCCCAGCTTGAGCGCGCGGGTCCACAGCAGCTGGCCCAGCGTGCCCATCACGCCGGTCGCTACCAGCCAAAGCCAGGCGATGCCGGTCGGCCAGACCCAGACGAACAAAGCTGGGATCAACGACAGCGGTACCCAGAAGACATAGGTGTAGAACACCACGGTATCCGGGCTGTCGACGCGGGTGAGCTGCTTGATCTGGATCGCGACCAGAGCGCTGAGCACGGCGGCCAGCACCGCGATCAGGCTGCCGAGTTCGAAGCTGTGTGCGCCTGGACGGACGATCACCAGTACCCCGATGAAGCCGACGATCACCGCCGCCCAGCGGCGGAAGCGAACCTTCTCACCCAGCCACAGCACGGCGGCGATGGTGACGAACAACGGCGTGGAGTAGGACAGGGAGATGGCCTGCGACAGCGGCAGGTGGCCGATGGCCCAGAAGCCACACAGCATCGAGGCAAGGCCAATTGCGCTGCGCAGGAAGTAGCGCGGCAATTGCTGGGTGCGCAATGGCGCGTGGCCCGGCCGCAGCAGCATTGGCAACAGCGCCAGCAGGCCGAAACTGTTGCGGAAGAACGCCACTTCCTGTGTGGGAACGTAGGCGGTTGCCAGGCGGATGGCGATGGCCATCAGGCCGAAGGCCATGGCGCTGCCGAACATCAGCAGGGCAGCGCGCATTGCGGTGGAGCGGGGTGCAGCCAAGGCAGTATTCACCAGCGGGCGCCAACCAGCCTTGGCTCGGGTTCAATCGGTACGCCGAACTTCTCCAGCACGGCTGCGGATACACGTCGGGCAAACGCCAGCAGCTCGGCGCCGGTGGCGCTGCCGTGGTTGACCAGCACCAGGGCGTGGTTGGGCGAGACACCGGCATCGCCGTCACGTTTGCCCTTGAAGCCGGCCTGCTCGATCATCCATGCCGCCGATACCTTGCGGTTGCTGACATCGTTGCCGGGGAACACCGGCAGCGCCGGGTAGTGCTGCAGCAGCACGTCGATCTGTTCCAACGGCAGGATCGGGTTCTTGAAAAAGCTGCCGGCATTGCCTAGTACATCCGGGTCAGGCAGCTTGCGTTGGCGGATGGCGATGACGGCATTGGCGACGTCGGCCGAGACCGGGAATTCAATTCCCATGGCCTGCAGCTCCTCGCGGATGCCGGCATAGTCCAGCTGCAGTTCGTGCAGCAGCGGCAGACGGAACTCGACGGCGGTGATCAGGTAGCGATCAGCCTCATGCTTGAACAGGCTGTCGCGGTAGCCGAAGCGGCAGGCTTCCTGGTCCAGGCGCACCCAGACCTGTTCCTGCCGGTCCCAGGCCTCGACGACCTGGATGAACTCACCGACCTGGGCGCCATAGGCTCCGATGTTCTGGATTGGCGCGGCGCCGACGGTGCCGGGGATCAACGCCAGGTTCTCAAGGCCGGACAGGCCTTCGTTCAAAGACCACATCACCAGTTCGTGCCAGATCACGCCAGCGCCTGCGCGGACGATGGTGTGGTCGGCGCGGTGTTCCAGCGCGCTGATCTCGCGATTGTCGAACACCAGCACCACATCTTCTGGATCTGCGGCCAGCAACACGTTGCTGCCGCTGCCAAGCACCAGCAGGTCTGCCGCACCGATGGCGGCCAGCGCTTCAGGCAGGGCGATGGGATCTGCGATACGCAGCATGCGCGGTGCACGGGCGTCGACATGGAAGGTGTTGAGGTGGCGCAGTGGAGCGTTCTCGGTCAGCGACCAAGCTGGGGCGGCATTCGTCATAGCGGAGCGACGGCGCCTCCCGACGGGGATTCACGACGGCGACGAATGGCATTCACACAGTCGCCGATCAGGCTTGGGCCCTGGAAGATCAGCCCGCTATAACACTGCACCAGGGTCGCGCCAGCTGCCATCTTGGCGACAGCATCAGCGCCCGAGCTGATGCCACCGACGCCGATCAACGGTACCGACTCGGGTAGGCGCGCACGCAGGCGCCGCAACACCAGGGTGGATTGACCAAGCAAGGGGGCGCCGGACAGGCCACCGATTTCCTTGGACAGTGGATCCGCTTCGACCGTGGGCCGGCCGATGGTGGTGTTGGTGGCGATGACGCCATCCACGCTCAGCTCGCCGAGTACGCGCGCGGCGGCATCGATGTCGCGGTCACTCAGGTCCGGCGCTACCTTGACCAGCATCGGCACGCGCTTGCCGTGCTTGGCCGCCAGTTGCTCCTGCGCCTCGCGCAGGCCGCCAACCAGCCGCCGCAATGCCTGCTCTTCCTGCAGCTCACGCAGGCCGGCGGTATTGGGCGAGGAGATGTTGACGGTGATGTAGTCGGCCAGCGGATAGACCTTTTCCATGCAGATCAGGTAATCGGACAGCGCGTCCTCGTTGGGCGTGTCCTTGTTCTTGCCGATGTTGATGCCGAGCGGGCCGGGACGGTGCTTGACCGCCTCCACGTTCTTCACCAGTGCATCAACGCCGAGGTTGTTGAAACCCATGCGGTTGATGATGGCGTTGTGCCGAGGTAGCCGGAACAGGCGTGGCTTGGGGCTGCCGGCCTGCGGGCGCGGGGTGATGGTGCCGATCTCGACATAGCCGAAGCCCAATGCAAACAGGGCTTCGATGTGCTCGCCGTTCTTGTCCAGGCCAGCGGCCAGACCAACCGGGTTGGGAAAGCTCAGGCCGAACGCCGGGGTGGGAAGCGGCTTGATGCGGCCGGCAATCAGCGGCGTGGTGCCGGTGCGCCAGGCAAGATCCAGCGCGGACAGGCCCAGGCCGTGCGCGCGCTCGGCATCAAGGGTGAACAGGAAGGGGCGGGCAATGGAATACATAAGCTCAGTTCAGCGTGCCAACAAAGGCGCGGGTTTGGTACTCAAAGGCAACCTTGCCATCGACCGCATGCGCATCAAACAGGCGCTGCAGGGCCTCCAGCATCGGGGAATGACGTTCGTGACCGGCTTGCGGTGCGTACGAGGAAGACAGCAGCCGGCCACGCAGACCGTCGTAGTCCAGGTGCTGCACATTCGGCAGGTGGACCAGGCCGCGCAGCCCATCGCCGAACCAGTCGCGCATGGTCTGGTCGTCCTGGTAGCGCTCGGCGACCTCGGTGTAGTCGGTGCCGTAGTCCAGCAGCAGCTGCTCGTAGCCGGCCAGGAACGGCGAGGCATCGAGCAGGCGTGAGTTCCAGTACACCAGGGCCAGTCCGCCCGGACGCAGGATGCGCATCCATTCGCGACGTACAGCGGCGGTATCGAACCAGTGGAAAGCCTGCGCGGCCGCGACCAGATCAACGCTGTGGTCCGCCAGGGTTGTGGCCTCGGCGGTACCGGCGACGGATTGCAATTGCGGATACCCGGGCAGCAGCCATTGTTCGGCTGCGGCGCGCATTGCGGCATTGGGTTCAACCGCGATCAGCGGATGACCAGCTGCCAGGAACAGCTCGCTGGAAATACCGGTGCCGGCACCGATATCGGCGACCAGGGCAGAGCGGGGCAGGCCGATATCGCGGTGCAGCCATTCCAGCAGCGTTGATGGATAGCCCGGGCGATAGCGCACATAGTCTGCTACCCGGCTGCTGAAACGTTGGGTTGAATCGGATTGCCCCATACCGGCCTCAGGAGTGCATCGCCGCGAGGCCAGCCAGGCCTCCGAAGAACACCAGGATGGCGATGAAGCAGATGATGCCGATCAGCCACAGCGCGGTAGCCAGCCAGCCCAGCACCAGCCCGGCCACGGCCAGGCCATCGCCTTCCAGTTGGCCGTTGCTGCGGCGGATTTCGCCACGTGCCATATGGCCGAAGATGATGGCGCAGATGCTGCCGATGGCGGGCAACAAGGTCCAGCCAAGGATGCCGGCGACCAGGCTGATCACGGCGTAGCTGCTGGTCTGGCGAGGTGCAGGGATGCTCATCGGGAACTCCGTTTCAGCGAATTAAGCCCCTCTCCCGTGCGCGGGAGAGGGGTTGGGGTGAGGGGAAGCTTTTCAGCTATGCACTCTCCCACTTCAACGCCCCGACCAAAGCCAGGGCAGTCACAATCAAAGATCGAACTTGATGCCCTGGGCCAGCGGCAGCGAGTCGGAGTAGTTGATGGTGTTGGTCTGGCGACGCATATAGACCTTCCATGCATCCGAACCGGACTCGCGGCCACCGCCGGTGTCCTTTTCGCCACCGAAGGCGCCACCGATCTCGGCACCGGACGTGCCGATGTTGATGTTGGCGATGCCGCAGTCGCTGCCGGCAGCCGACAGGAACTTCTCGGCGGTCTTCAGGTTCTGGGTGAAGATCGACGAGGACAGGCCCTGCGGCACGCCGTTCTGCATGTCGATGGCTTCATCCAGCGTGCTGTACTTCATCACGTACAGGATCGGGGCGAAGGTCTCGTGCTGGACGATCTCATCGCTGTTCTTCAGGCCGGTGACAATCGCAGGCAGCACGAAGTTGCCAGCGCGGTCGATGGCGGTGCCGCCGGTTTCGACGGTGCCACCGGCAGCCTTGGCCTTGGCGATCGAGGCCAGGAACTGCTGCACGGCTTCCGGGCTGTTCAACGGGCCCATCAGGTTGGCGGCGTCGGTCGGGTCACCGATCTTGCCCTCGACCTGCTTGTAGGCCTTGATCAGCGTAGCCAGCACGTTGTCGTAGATGGATTCATGCACGATCAGGCGGCGGGTGGTGGTGCAGCGCTGGCCGGCAGTACCGACGGCGCCGAACACGATGCCCGGCACGGCCAGCTTCTGGTCGGCGGTCTCGTCCATGATGATGGCGTTGTTGCCGCCCAGTTCCAGCAGGCAGCGACCAAGACGCTGGGCAACCTTCTGGTTGACGGTGCGGCCGACCTGGGTGGAACCGGTGAAGGAAATCAGCGGCACGCGGCGGTCGTCGACCATCTTTTCCGACAGCGCGGTACCGGCATCGTTGATCAGGAAGAACAGGTTCGGGAAGCCGGCACCTTCGAGCGCCTCATTGCAGATCTTCATCGTTGCAATGGCGGTCAGCGGAGTCTTGTTGGACGGCTTCCAGATGCAGATGTCGCCACAGATGGCAGCCAGGAACGCGTTCCAGCTCCACACCGCAACCGGGAAGTTGAAGGCCGAGATGATGCCGACCAGACCCAGCGGGTGGTACTGCTCGTACATGCGGTGACCGGGGCGCTCGGAATGCATGGTGTAGCCGTACAGCATGCGGCTCTGGCCCAGCGCGAAGTCGGCGATGTCGATCATCTCCTGCACTTCACCGTCGCCTTCCGGCTTGGACTTGCCCATTTCCAGCGCGACCAGCGAGCCCAGCGCGTCCTTGTGCTTGCGCAGTGCTTCGCCGCACAGGCGCACGGCTTCGCCGCGGCGCGGTGCCGGGGTGGTGCGCCATACCTTGTAGGCTTCCTGCGCGCGGGCGATGACGGTTTCGTAGTCAGCTTCGGTCGTCGCCTGGACCTCGGCGATCACTTCGCCGGTGGTCGGGTTCTGCGGCTTGAGGACGCCCGCGCCGGTGGCGGCGGACCATTCCCCGTTGCCCATGTAGGTGCCAGCGTTGGTGGCATCCAGCGCCAAGGCCTTGAGCAGCTCGGAAGACATTCAAACTCCTGTTTCTTAACGTGATTTTGGCGCCGTCGGAAACTGCGGGTGGGGGCGACGGAGTGAGTACCACATAGTATCAGAGTGAACCGATTGGCCCCGTACCACTTGGTCTGGCCAATGGGACAGGCTGTGTCGGCGCCACGTACTGTGCTGATGGCGGACGTTGCCTCGGCTTTGACGGCAAACCCTGTCACTGGCGGCCGTTTTCAGCCATATTCGCCACCCTTGATAGGGGTTTCCCCGGCTTGAACAGGATAGACAGATGAACGTGACGATTTCGGACGGGGTAGTGGTTGGCAACAAGCTGCCCTTCGTGCTGTTTGGGGGGCTGAATGTGCTGGAGGACCTGGATTCCACCCTCTACGCCGCCGAGCGCTACGTGGAGGTCACCCGCAAGCTGGGCATCCCGTACGTATTCAAGGCTTCCTTCGACAAGGCCAACCGCTCCTCGATCACCTCCTTCCGTGGCGTCGGCCTGGAAGAAGGGCTGCGCATCTTCGAGCAGGTCAAACAGCGCTTCGGCGTGCCGGTGATCACCGACGTGCATGAAGTAGCGCAGGCCGCGCCGGTCGCTGAAGTGGTCGACGTGCTGCAGATTCCGGCCTTCCTGGCCCGCCAGACCGATCTGGTCACGGCCATCGCCCGCACCGGCCGCGCGGTCAATATCAAGAAGCCGCAGTTCCTCAGCCCGACCCAGATCAAGCACATCGTCAGCAAGATCCGCGAGGCAGGCAACGAGCAGATCATCCTGTGCGAGCGTGGTGCCCAGTTCGGTTACGACAACCTGGTCGTGGACATGCTTGGCTTCCGCGAGATGATCGAAGCTAGCGGCGGCCTGCCGGCGATCTTCGACGTCACCCACAGCCTGCAGCGCCGTGACGCTGGCAGCGAAGCCTCCGGTGGCCGTCGTCGCCAGGTCGTCGAACTTGCCCGCGCCGGAATGGCAGTCGGCATTGCCGGGCTGTTCCTGGAAGCACATCCGGACCCGGACAACGCGCGCTGTGATGGCCCCAGCGCATTGCCGCTGGACGTGCTGGAGCCGTTCCTGGCACAGATCAAGGCGCTGGATGACATGGTCAAGGCGTTCCCGGTGCTGGACATCGCCTGATCTACAGGAAACAGCTGGCCGGCTGCCAAATCGAGCAGCCGGCATGCGAATCAGCTGGCGATTAAATCGAGGGCAGTTGTCTGGCGTTGACTGCGTACTGCACACCTTCCAGGCGGGGCGGCGCTTGCAGGCCGAACGTAGTGCGGTGGGGATGAGGTGCGTCCGATGGGGATGCACCTTGCCAAGTCCATATCCAGGCTGGGCACCGGCTGCAACGAAGTATCGCAATGCTGTCGAGCGCAAACCGCGGTTGCAAGCAACATCTGTGAGGCAGCGCTCGGTCATCCGTTCGCCAGTGCCGCTGGGCTCGCTCGGAATTGTTTGCGGATACAGCTCCGTTCGGCGGGAAATGCTGGCTGGGGGCGGCGCTTGCCTGTAATCTTGGCCTCCATCTTTTGACTCCGTAGCTCAGCTGGATAGAGCGGTCCCCTCCTAAGGGACAGGTCGCACGTTCGAATCGTGTCGGGGTCACCATCTTCCGCGCAGCTTGTTGCCCCTGCTGCAAGCGCCAGTCAGCCCCGGTACGCATGCCGATGCAATGCGTTGAAACCCTCAATTTCCGTAGTTATGGCCCGGCCGGCCATACGCACAGCCATGACCATTTGCAGCTGGTGTTGCCGCTGCGTGGGAGCCTGGAGCTGGAAATCGACGGGCGCGGCGGGCGCTTGGACACCTTGCACGGCGCCGTGATCGTCCCGAGTGCAGCTCATGTGCAGGCCGGTAGTGGGCACAACCGGTTTCTGATCGTCGACTGTGACAGTGCTCTGTTGCAGCGGTCGCAGCTGGATCAGGGGCGAGGGCGTCCATTTCTGGGGATTTCGGCGGCGACTCGTAGCTTGCTTGAGTTCGTGGACAGTGGTGTTGGTGGATTTCATGCGGTGGCTGAGCCTGTCGCCAGACATGTACTGCCGTTGTTACTGGATAGCTTGTTTGCTGCCCAGCGTCCCTCGGTGGCGGACAATGCCGGGTTGCGGCGGTTGTGCGAGCAGATCCGTGCAGCTCCGGGCCAAGCATGGCCGCTGGCGCGGATGGCGCAGATCGCCGGGATGGGGTTGACCGCACTGCATGGCGCGTTCAAGCGTCAATTCGACCTCACGCCGGGACAGTGGCTGCAGCAGCAGCGTCTGCAGTGGGCTCAGCGTCGGCTGGTTGAGGGCAATCAGTCGGTGGCCCAGATTGCTCAACAAGCCGGTTTCTCCGACCAGAGTGCAATGACCCGTGCCATGCGTCGTTCGCAGGGGATTACCCCGGGCCGCTATCGACGGAGTCTGGACGCGTAGTTTGAGCACAGCGTCGCGCAGCTTGGGACAATACAGCGTAGGCCGGCAGTTGGATGCTGGTGTTGTATCTGACTGTCGGGTGGGTTGATGAAAGAGCGGATGTTGTTTGGCATTGGTAATGGGGTGGCTTCGGGCGCGCTATGGGGCTTGGTGTTCCTGGCACCAGCGGTGTTGGTGGATTTCTCGCCGCTGCAGTTGGCTGCGGCGCGCTATCTGATCTATGGCCTGGTTGCGGTGATCCTGCTGGTGCCGCGCTGGCCGGCGTTGCGGGCGCATATCGGCAAGGCGGACTGGAAGGCCCTGACCTTGTTGAGCCTGCTCGGCAATCTGATCTACTTCGTGCTGCTGTCCATCTGCGTGCAGTGGAGCGGTGGCGGTGCTGCGGCCCTGATAGTCGGCATGGTGCCGGTGCTGGTGGCTGTGGTTGGCGCACGTGAGCCGGGGGCGGTGCCGCTGTCACGGCTCGCACCAGCGTTGTTGCTGTGTGTGGCGGGCGTGGTCCTGATGGGCTACGAGGCCATCGCCTCGACACATGTGCAAACCACCACCACGCAGCGATTGATCGGCTTGCTGTGCGGGGTTGGTGCACTGGTGTCCTGGACCGCTTATTCGGTGGGCAATACCCGTTGGCTGGCCAAGGTGCCCAATGTGTCCGGACATGACTGGTCGTTGCTGACCGGTGTGGCAACCGGCGGTCTGGCCTTGCTGCTGGTGCCGGTCGCCTTTGCCGATGGCGGTGCAGGGCATACGGCGCGCGAATGGGCGGGCTTTTGGGCTATGGCTGCCGCGGTGGCGGTATTTGCCTCCATTCTGGGCAACGCCTGCTGGAACCGTGCAAGCCGCGCCCTGCCGCTGACCTTGGGCGGGCAGATGATTGTGTTCGAGACTTTGTTCGGGTTGGTCTATGGCTTCCTGTGGCAGCAGCGCTGGCCGGTGATGATCGAAGTTGTTGCTGCGCTGTGTCTGCTGGCGGGCGTCATCTGGAGCGCTGCGGCGCACCGGTTGAAGGCGCCGGCGGCGGCATCGGCCTGATGATTCTGCGCAGTCAGGTGGCGAAAGCCTGACTGCGGCGGTTCTTTCGATTGTTTGCGGGCGGTAGTTTGCGGCGATGGGCCAAAGGCATGCCGCGCCGCCTCGAGCCAGGTATTGCATGCTGCTTGGCAGTTAGATGCACGACGTTCGTGCTTGATGACATTTGCAACTTTTAGCGGCAGGTTTGGCGACGTTGCCTTTATCTGTGTTCTTGCAACGCAGCACTTGACAGCCTGATCCCGGCTGTTGTCTCTTGAGGGCCATGAACAGCCCGCAGCCCCTCGTCATCACCTCGCAGTCGCCCTCTGGCGGCCGGGTGAGTGCGCCCGGGTTCGGCGGCGCCATTACCACCACCACTATTACCGTCACCATTAGCCCGGTGCGGCCCGTCGTCTTCGCGTAATTTCCGAAAACCACGGCCCCGCACCCGGATCAGGATGCGGGGGAACCCCATCCAGATGCGTGTCGGGGCCTCCAGCCGAGGTTCTTCCGATGTCGTCAGTTGCTGTTTCACCCGCCGATCCTGCCGCGAATGCTGCCGTTCGCACCGTCGTGCACAAATTCGGCGGTACTTCCGTCGCCGATGCCGAGCGTTACCGTCATGTGGCGCAGCTGTTGCTGGCCCGCGACGAGACCGTGCAGGTGACCGTGGTATCGGCGATGAAGGGAGTGACCGACGCGTTGATCAGCCTGGCCAAGGCTGCGGCAGCAGCGGACCCGGCCTGGGATGAACGCTGGCATGAGTTGCGGGCGCGCCATCGTGGTGCCGCCGTGGCCTTGCTGGGTGAGCACTCCGGGCTGACGATCGAATGGCTGGATGCGCGTTTCGAGCGTCTGCGCGAGATTCTGGCGGCGTTGGCCGTGATTGGCGAGCTGCCGCAGGAAGTGCTCGACCGCGTGCAGGGCCTGGGTGAAGTGTTCTCGGCCCATCTGTTGGGTCATCACTTGCAGGCCTTGGGCGAAGACGCCGATATCCTGGATGCGCGCGACGTTCTGGTGGTAAACCATGGCGAGCTCGGCGTTGATGTCGATTGGAAGTCCAGCGCCGCCAAGCTGGCGCTGTGGCGCGAATCACATCCGGCACAGCGGCTGGTGGTTACCGGCTTTGTTGCCCGTGACCGCAAGGGCAATATCACCACCTTGGGGCGCAATGGCAGTGATTTCTCCGGCGCCATCTTTGCCGCCTTGTTTGCCGCCGACGAACTGCATATCTGGACCGACGTCGATGGCGTGCTCTCGGCTGACCCGCGGGTGGTTCCGGAAGCGGTGCAGCTGGACGCACTGAGCTACGACGAAGCCTGCGAGCTGGCCTACTTCGGTGCCAAGGTGGTACATCCGCAGACCATGTCCCCCGCCATCGAGCGCGGTCTGCCGATCATCATCCGCAACACCTTCCATCCGGATCATCCAGGTACCCGCATCACCGCTGATAGCTCCAGCAGTGGTCCGATCAAGGGTCTGACCCTGAGCGCGGACCTTGCGGTATTGAATGTCGAAGGCACCGGCCTGATCGGTGTGCCCGGTACCGCCGAGCGTGTGTTCTCGGCGCTGCGCAACGCGCATGTGTCGGTGGTGATGATCTCGCAGGGTTCCTCGGAGCATTCGATCTGCTGCGTTGTGAAACAGGCCGAGGCAGAGTTCGCCCGTGACGCACTGACCCAAGCGTTCTCGCACGAGTTGGCAGCAGGCCAGGTGCAGCGCGTGCAGCTCACCAGCGGGGTGAGCGTGCTTGCAGCGGTGGGTGATGGCATGGCTGGCCAGCCCGGTGTTGCAGCGCGTCTGTTCGAATCGTTGGGCCGCGCGCAGGTCAATATCCTGGCCATCGCGCAGGGCTCGTCCGAGCGCAACATCTCGGTCGCGATCGAAGCCTGCGATGCCACCAAGGCGCTGCGTGCCGCGCACGCCGGTTTCTGGTTGTCGCCGCAGACCTTCTCGGTCGGTGTGATCGGGCCGGGCAATGTCGGTGCAGCCCTGCTTGAGCAGTTGTATGCGTCCGAGGCGGCGCTGCTGGCCCGGGCCAAGCTGGATCTGCGCCTGCGTGCGGTCGCTTCGCGCAATCGCATGGTGCTCGACCAGCGTGGCATGCACGGCAACTGGAAGGCTGCATTCGACTCGGCAGCGTTGCCGAATGATCTTGATCTGTTCACCGAGCATCTGTTGTCGGCGCGTCTGCCGCATACGCTGATCATCGATTGCAGTGGCAGTGCCGAAGTCGCTGATCGCTATGCCGGTTGGTTGGCCGCCGGCATCCATGTGGTCACCCCGAACAAGCAGGCAGGCTCCGGTCCGCTGGCACGTTATCAGGCGATCCGCGAGGCGGCGGCGTCCACCGGCGCACGCTTCCGCTATGAAGCCACGGTGGGCGCGGGTCTGCCGGTGATCACCACACTGCGCGATCTGGTCGATACCGGTGATGATGTGACAGCGATCGCCGGCATTTTCTCCGGCACACTGGCCTGGTTGTTCAACAAATACGATGGCAGCGTGCCGTTCTCCGAATTGGTCACGCAGGCGCGTGGCATGGGCTACACCGAGCCGGACCCGCGTGATGACCTGTCCGGCGTGGATGTGGCCCGCAAGCTGGTGATCCTCGCCCGCGAAGCCGGGTATGAGTTGAGCCTGGAAGACGTGGCAGTGGAAAGTCTGGTGCCGGCTGCATTGCAGGGCGCGAGCGTCGACGATTTCATGGCACGCCTGCATGAAGTGGACACGGGCTTTGCGCAACGCCTGGCCGATGCGCGTGCGCGCGGCAATGTGCTGCGCTATGTCGCCCAGTTCAAGCCAGGGCAGCAGCCCAGCGTCGGCCTTGTGGAGTTGCCCGGTGAGCATGCTTTCGCAAACCTGCGCCTGACCGACAACGTGGTGCAGTTCACCACCCGTCGTTACTGCGACAACCCCCTGGTGGTGCAGGGCCCGGGTGCTGGCCCGGAAGTGACGGCGGCCGGTGTGTTTGCCGACGTGCTGCGAGTGGCGGCGGGCGAGGGAGCGCGATTGTGAGTGATGTGTTGAATAGTTCGGCAGGACGACAGGCGCGGGCGTTTTCGCCAGCGTCGGTGGCTAATGTGGCAGTGGGTTTTGATCTGCTCGGTTATGCGGTACCGGATGTTGGCGACACGGTGACAGTGCGTCGCATTGATGCGCCGGAAGTGCGCATCGTCGCCATTCGCGGCGCTGCGGTGGAGCTGCCGCTGGATGCGCCCAGCAATACCGCAGGTGCGGCGCTGATTGCCCTGCGCGAGGCGCTGGCGCTGCCGTTCGGTTTCGAAATGGAGATCGACAAGGGCATACCGCTGAGCTCAGGCATGGGCGGCTCGGCTGCGTCCTGTGTGGCGGCCTTGGTCGCTGCCAATGCCTTGCTCGATGTGCCGCTGAGCCGCGAGCAGCTTTACCGGTACTCATTGGAAGGCGAAGCGGTGGCCAGTGGTAGCCGCCACGGCGACAATCTTGGCCCGATGTTCCTCGGTGGTTTGGTGCTCTCCACACTGGAGCGATTGGTGCCGGTGCCGGTGCCCGCGCATTGGCATAGCCTGCTGGTGCACCCGGATGCGTTGCTGGAAACGCGGCGCGCACGGGAAGCGTTGCAGGGCAGCTATGCATTGAAGGAATTTGTCGCGCAGAGCAGCAATCTGGCCCTGGTACTGGCCGGATGTCATGCCGGCGATGCGGGCCTGGTGCGGGCGGGCTTGGCCGATGTTCTGGTCGAGCCGCGGCGTGCGCCCCTGATTGTCGGCTTCGACGCGGCCAAGGCCGCCGCACTGGCGGCAGGCGCGATGGGTGCAAGCATCTCCGGCGCAGGCCCCAGTGTCTTTGCCTGGTTTGAAGACCGGGACGCTGCATTGGCTGCCGCGCCCAAGGTGCAAGCGGCCTTCGCAGCGGCAGGTTTCGATAGCCAAAGCTGGGTAAGCCCGATCAACAGCCCCGGCGCCAGACTGCTCTAAGCCTGATAGCCCCTCTCCCATCGGGAGAGGGGTTGGGGTGAGGGGGATCTTTGCGCGGGTCTCAAGTCCAGAGCAGAACACCAACCATTTTCCGGATCTCCGAATGAATTTCATCTCCACACGCAATGCTTCTCCCGCCGCCACGCTGAGCCAGGCCATTGCCGCCGGCTTGGCACCCGATGGTGGACTGTACGTACCCGAGCAGATGCCGGCGGCACGCAATCTGCAGCCTGGATATACGCTCGCCGCGACCGCTGCCGGATTGCTGCAGCCCTTCTTCGCTGACGACGCCCTGGCTTCCGAATTACCGACGATCTGCAGCGAAGCCTTCGACTTCCCGGCGCCACTGCAGGCCTTGGCGACCCGCAACGATCATGTGCTGGAGCTGTTCCACGGTCCCACTGCGGCGTTCAAGGATTTCGGTGCGCGCTTCCTCGCTGCCAGCCTGTCGCGTTTGCGTGCAGGGCAGGAGCGTCCGCTGACCATCGTGGTCGCAACGTCTGGCGACACCGGTGCTGCTGTCGCTGCAGCCTTCCACAATCAGCCCAACCTTCAAGTCGTGGTGCTGTACCCGGATGGGCGCGTATCGCCGCGTCAGGCGCACCAGCTTGGCTGCCTGGGTGGCAATATCCGCGCGCTGCGCGTGGCTGGGTCGTTCGATGATTGCCAGGCCATGGCCAAGCAGGCGCTGGGCGATACCGATCTGCAGGCGCAGGTGCCATTGAGCTCGGCCAACAGCATCAGCCTCGGCCGCTTGTTGCCGCAGATGAGCTATTACGCACACGCGGCGCTGAGCCATCAGGCCGCGCACGGCTCGCTGCTGAATTTCGTCATCCCCACCGGCAATCTTGGCAACGCAATGGCAGCAGTGATGGCGCGGGCGCTGGGTGTGCCGTTGGGGCGTATCGTGCTGGCGACCAATGCCAACCGGGTATTGCCTGAGTACTTCAATGGCGCTGACTACGCGCCGAAGGCCAGTGTCGCCACGCTTGCCAATGCGATGGACGTGGGTGCCCCGAGTAATTTCGAACGACTGCGTTGGCTGTACCAGGGCGATGATGCAGCACTGCGCGCTGCCTTCACCTCGCAGGCGGTGGACGATGCCACCATCCGCGATACCATCGCTCGCCGCTATAGTGCCTATGGCGAAGTGTTCTGTCCGCATACCGTCACGGCGGTGCACGTTCTGGAGCAGCTGCGTGCCAATGGCAGTGCAGCGTCGGATCAGCATTGGGCGGTGGCAGCGACCGCACACCCGGCCAAATTCGAGTCGGTGGTCGAGCCGCTGATCGGTCGTGAAGTCGAAGTGCCGCCCGCGCTGGCCGAGCTGTTGAAGCGTCCAGCCCACGCCGAACCCTGCCCGCCGGATTACCCGGCCCTGCGCGAAAAGCTGCTTTAGCAGGTAGTGCCGAGCCATGCTCGGCAAGGGCTTCGCAAGTAGCGCTCCAGCCGAGCATGGCCCGGCCTTACAGGTGGCGTTTCTGATGATTTCCGTCACCCGGAAATGTACGAGCTTCGCGGCTGACGCCGCTCCCACAATACGGGGGGGGCTGTTCATGTAGTGCCGCCCCCAAGAGCGGACACGGATTTAAAAGATGGCCCCCGCCCCCGAAA